>DATJGA010000256.1:0-2709 GCA_035495395.1 Mycobacteriales bacterium
GTGCCCTTCAGACCGCGGCACTGCGAGGCGGGGGCTGCGTCGGCACCACCTACGGACATGAGCCCTACGGCGCCCACCAGGAGAGCCGCCGCCCCGGCAAGACCGAGCTTCGACCTCATCACCCTCAACCCCTTCCGCTGGAGTCCTGCTCCCAACGGTGCGGAAGTGCAGAGGGGGTGGCTAGAGGCGATGGTCATCAACCGCCGGCGGTCCGTGCGCGCTTTCCCAGCCCGCAGAGGACGATTGTGGACGATACAGGACTTGAACCTGTGACCTCTTCCGTGTCAAGGAAGCGCGCTACCAGACTGCGCCAATCGTCCGTGCTCTGAAGTTGTGGGAGAGGCCGGGGCGGGAATCGAACCCGCGTACAGGGCTTTGCAGGCCCTTGCCTAAGCCACTCGGCCACCCGGCCGGGAGGCGCTGATGCTCCGAGCGGACGACGGGATTCGAACCCGCGACCCCAACCTTGGCAAGGTTGTGCTCTACCAACTGAGCCACGTCCGCGTGCGTCCGGCGACCGCTTGTGGGACTGCCTGACGACCAGCCGAAGGCTAGCAGAAACCCGGGTCCGGTCAGCCCTCAGGGTCGATGAGCAGCAGGTCCGCCAGCTCGGCCTCGACGTCGACGTGATCGGTCTCGGCCCCGGTCGGCACGGCGGCGTACGTCATGGTGAGGAACTCCACCAGCTCGGGCACCGGGATCTCGAACAGGGCGTTCCCGGAGGGGCTCGACAGCGACAGGCAGACGACCGGGCCGCGGTCGGACCCGGCCGGCCAGGTGCGGACGTCGCCGACCCCGGTCGGGGCCGTCACGCCGTCGGTCAGCAGCTGGCGGGCGAAGGTCCACTGGACGGCGTCGCCGGCCCCGGTGTGGAACGTGACGCGCACCGCGTAAGGGTCGATCGCGTCGTAGGCCAGCGAGGCCTTCACCGGGAGCGACGTCGCGCCCGGCACCACGAGCGCGACCTGGAGCTCCGCGCTCACCGTCACCGGTCGGGACGACATGTTTCGGGACACCTCCTGGCTGAGTGCTCCCAGCATCCCCCTTTCCGGGCCCCGAGGAACCCGGTACGGCGAAAGTCACCCCTTCGGCCGCACCTGAGGTGGTCCATGCTGGGGGCGTGACCCCCTGGCACCTGCGCGACCGGATCCGGCGGCTCCCCGCGGGAGAGGTGATCGTGCACGTCGGGGTCTTCCTGCTGGGGGCCCTGCTCATCCTCACCGGGCTGCTCCTGGCCGTCCTGCCGGGGCCGCTGACGATCCCGCCGATCCTGCTCGGCCTGGTCGTGTGGTCCATGGAGTTCGACTTCGCGGAGCGCTGGCTGGACCCGATCGAGCGCCGGGCGCAGCAGGCCTGGGAGGCGGCCAAGGTCCGCCCCTGGCGCACGGGGCTCATCACGGGAGCCGGTCTGCTGGGGGCAGGTGTGGCGTCGTACCTGTTCGTGCGGTGGGACGTGCTGGGCGCCGTGACCTGAGCCCGCTGCGCTAGAGTCCTGCGCTGTCCGGAGGACATCCGGGCGATTAGCTCAGTTGGTTAGAGCGCTCGCCTCACACGCGAGAGGTCACTGGTTCGAGTCCAGTATCGCCCACTCCATGAGCGCTCCCACGGTCACGCTGGTCGTGATGGGAGTCGCCGGCTCGGGCAAGTCGACGCTGGCGGTGGCGCTCGCCGACCGCCTCGGCGCGGACCTCGTCGAGGGCGACGACCTGCACCCGCCGGCCAACGTCGCGAAGATGCGCGCCGGGACGCCGCTCGACGACGCGGACCGCCGGCCGTGGCTGCTGGCGCTGGCCGCGCTCATCGGCGAGCGGGAGGCGGCCGGGCGCTCGACGGTGCTGACCTGCTCAGCGCTGCGGCGGGGCTACCGCGACCTGCTCCGCGACGGGCACCCCTCGGTGCGGTTCGTGCACCTGGCGGTGCCGCTCGAGGTGCTGCGAGCCCGGCTGGCCCGCCGTACGGGGCACTTCATGCCGGCGTCGCTGCTCGACAGCCAGCTCGCGACGCTCGAGCCGCTCCACCCCGACGAGCCGGGCCTCGTCGTCGACGGCACGGCACCTGTGGCTGCGCTCGTCGAGCAGGTGCTGCGGGCCTAGCGGCTGCGCCGCTTCCGCGGCTCGGGCAGCGGCGGGACGAGCCGGCGCCCGCTGATGGCGTCGACCTCGATGCGGATGAGCAGCCCGCGGCCGCCCTCCGCCCAGGGCTCCAGGCCGGCGAGGCTCGGTCGCGGCGGCTGGTTCGTCAGGTCCTCGGTCGTGACGTGCCCGACCACGACGACGCTCCAGCCGCTGTGCGTGGTGCGGTCGATGCGGTCGATCTCGAAGGCCACCACCTGCCCGTCGATCGCCGTCGCGAGCGCGCTGCCCGGGTCGGTGCGCAGCAGCACGTCGTTGCCGCTGACCACGTAGTTGATCGGCAGGATCGTCGGGCGGTCGCCGTTGGTGTAGGCGAGCCGGCCGATCGTGTCGCGGGTGAGCAGCCCCCAGCACTCCTGGAGGTTCAGGGCCTCCAGCGCCCGGGTGCCGGCGCTCGGCGCAGTCATGGCCACACGGTGGCGTCGGCGCACTGGCGAGCGCCAGGGCCGAAGGTCCCCATGTCTCAGCGCGCGAAGACCTCCACGGCCTGGTGGAAGGTGCCGCGGTTCTCGAAGGGCTGGTCCGGCGTGGCGAGGGCGCCCGCGGTGACGGGCTGGTTGCTGTCGCAGTCGGGCAC
>DATJGA010000257.1:0-4216 GCA_035495395.1 Mycobacteriales bacterium
GTGCCGACGTGCATCCAGGCCCGGGCGAACGGCGTCACGCCGGTGGCGGCCTCGGCCTGGGCGGTCTCGAAGGCGTGGTGCGGGTAGCGCAGGTCGGCGCCGCCGGCGTGCAGGTCGACGCCGTTGCCGTACGTCGACAGCGCCATCGCGGTGCACTCGGCGTGCCAGCCCGGACGGCCCGGCCCCCACGGGCTGGGCCAGGCCGGCTCGTCGCCGGAGCTCGGCTGCCACACGGCCTGGTCGAGCGGGTCGCGCTTGGCCGGGTCGTCGACGTGCCCGCCGTTCTCGCGCAGCAGCGCCAGCGCGGTCTCGCGGTCCACCCCCGCCCGCTCGGCGACGGCGGCACCGGGGAGGTAGACCCCGCCGCCCGAGGTGTAGGCGGCGCCCCGGTCGAGCAAGGTCTGGGCCAGCGCGATGACCGGCTCGATGAAGGTGTGCGCCCGCGGCTCGAACGCCGGCCGGCGCACGTTGAGCGCCTCCATGTCGCGGTCGAAGTGGAACTGCTGCACCGCGGCGAACCGCTCGTACTGCGCGCCCTGCCGCTGGGCCGCCTCGAAGAGCACGTCGTCGACGTCGGTGACGTTGCGGCAGACCTCGACCTGCGCGCCGAGCCGGCGCAGCACCCGCTCGGCGGCGTCGACCCACACGAAGGTCGCGGCGTGCCCGAGGTGCGTGACGTCGTACGGCGTCACGCCGCACACGTACACGCGGGCGCGACCCACGACCGACAGGGGCTCACCACCGAGGCGCAGGACCGTCACGCGTCCGAGCCTAGGGCGCGGTCACTCGAGCGCGGACAGCCCGTCGGTGTCGAGCACCGGGACGTCGGCGCCCTCGGCCTCGAGCTCCTCCTTCACCACCCGGAACGCCAGCCCCGGGGCGTACCCCTTGCGGGCCAGCACCCCGGCCAGCCGGCGCACCCGGGCCTCGGTCGGCAGGCCGCGGGTGGTGCCGAGCTTCCGCCGTACGAGGCTGCGCGCGGTGGCGACCTCCTCGTCGGGGTCGAGCGTCTCGAGCGCGGCCCGGGTGTCCTCGTCGGACACCCCCTTGCGCCGCAGCTCCTGGCTCAGCGCCCGGCCGGCGAGGCCGCGGGAGCGGTGCCGCGAGTCGACCCACATCCGGGCGAACAGGGCGTCGTCGACGATGCCCACGTCGGCGAACCGGGTGAGCACCTCGTCCGCGACGTCGTCGGGGATCCCCTTGGCGCGCAGCTTCCTCGCCAGCTCGCCCGCCGTACGGGGACCGTCGGCGAGCAGGCGCAGGCAGATCTCCCGCGCCTGCTCCGCCGGGTCCGCTTCCATGCCTAGAGGTCGACGGGGACCGGGGCCACCACGTCGGCCAGCGCCTCGTCCGTCACGTCGACGGAGGCGAACTCCGGACCGATCCCGAGCTTCTCCTTGATGCGGCGCTCGATCTCGTCGGCGAGCTCGGGGTTGTCGCGCAGGAAGGCGCGCGCGTTCTCCTTGCCCTGGCCGAGCTGGTCGCCCTCGTAGGTGTACCAGGCGCCGCTCTTGCGCACGAAGCCCTGCTCGACGCCCATGTCGATGAGCCCGCCCTCGCGGCTGATGCCCTGGCCGTAGACGATGTCGAACTCGGCCTGCTTGAAGGGCGGGGCCATCTTGTTCTTCACGACCTTGGCGCGGGTGCGGTTGCCGACCGCCTCGGTGCCGTCCTTGAGGGTCTCGATCCGGCGCACGTCGATGCGGATCGAGGCGTAGAACTTCAGCGCCTTGCCACCCGTGGTGGTCTCCGGCGAGCCGAACATCACGCCGATCTTCTCGCGCAGCTGGTTGATGAAGATGGCGGTGGTGCCGGTGCCGTTGAGGGCACCGGTCATCTTGCGCAGCGCCTGCGACATGAGGCGGGCCTGCAGGCCGACGTGGCTGTCGCCCATCTCGCCCTCGATCTCGGCGCGCGGCACGAGGGCGGCGACGGAGTCGATGACGATGATGTCGAGGGCGCCCGAGCGCACGAGCATGTCGGCGATCTCCAGGGCCTGCTCCCCCGTGTCGGGCTGGGACACGAGCAGCCCGTCGGTGTCGACGCCGAGCTTCTTGGCGTAGTCGGGGTCGAGCGCGTGCTCGGCGTCGATGAACGCCGCGATGCCGCCGGCCGCCTGCGCGCTCGCGACGGCGTGCAGCGCGACCGTCGTCTTGCCGCTCGACTCCGGGCCGTAGATCTCCACGACGCGGCCGCGGGGCAGGCCGCCGATGCCGAGCGCGACGTCGAGCGCGATGGAGCCGGTGGGGATGACCGCGACAGGAGGACGGATGTCGTCGCCGAGGCGCATGACGGAGCCCTTGCCGAAGTTCTTGTCGATCTGCGCGAGGGCCAGGTCGAGGGCCTTCTCGCGGTCGTTCGATGATGCGCGGGGCTGCGTGGCTGCCACGGGGTTCTCCTTCGTCGCTCGTGTCGGGTGTCCCGATCCGCGGCGGACGCTAGGCGCGGGCACCGACAGCGCGGCCGGTGCCCGGGTGACGCCTGTGGACCGCCCGGGACACCGAGGACGCTACGTCGAACAACCGTTCGAGTACAGCCCGACACGCCGGTCAGCGCTCGGAGGCAGGTGCCCCCGTCGCGGCCCACACCACGCGCCACACGTCCTTGGGGTCCTCCCCCTGCGCGAGCGCCTGCTCGACGGTCCGCGAGCCGAGGTCGGCGAGCACCATGTCCTTCGCGTACGAGTGCGCGTAGGTGCGCCCGAGGCGCCGCTCCATCCGCTCCCAGAAGTCCGTCAGCCGCACCGGGTCAGCCTAGGTGCGCACACTGTCGGCAGCGGCAGGCAACCGGGCGGGGCGGTGAGACGTCCTCGGGTGCGAGGGGGTGGCGTGGACCAGCAGACGGCGGAGGTCTTCGACGCCTTCGTGCGCGCGCGGCACCACGCCCTGCTGCGCTACGGCACCGTCCTGACCGGCGACCTGCACTCGGCTGCGGACCTCGTCCAGGACGCCCTCGAGCGGACCGGGCTCGCCTGGTCCCGGGTCCAGCAGCAGGGCGATCCCGAGGGGTACGTGCGACGCGTCATGGCCAACCGCAGCATCAGCACCTGGCGCAAGCTGCGCCGCGAGCGGCTCGTCGGCGACCCGCCGGAGGCGTCCTACGAGGACCAGCCCGTCGACCGGGTCCTGTGGGACGTGCTGGCGCGGCTGCCGCGGCGGCAGCGCACCGTCCTCGTGCTGCGCTACTACGAGGACCTGTCGGAGGCCGAGATCGCCCGCGTGCTGGGGATCGCGCCAGGCACCGTGAAGAGCCAGGCCAGCAAGGGCATCGCCGCGCTGCGCGCAGCCCTCGGCAGCCGGGAGGCGCTGTGGACGTAGAGCGCGAGCTGTCGCGTGTGCTGCACGCGCACGCCGTACCCGTTCCCACGCACGACCCGGTGCCGGCGGTGCGGGCCGGCATGCGCCGGCGCCGCCGCGCCCAGCGGCTGCAGACCGTGTGCGCCTCCGTCGCGGTCCTCGCCGTGGCCGGTACGGCGAGCTGGCTGCTGTCGGGGTCGCACGGCCCGGGCACCGGCCCGCAGCCGGTCGTGACGCAGCCCGGTGCCGAGCCCGCGCCCACCGGCTTCCGCGCCGGCGACCTGTCCTGGGTCAGCGTCGACGACGGCTTCGCGGTGGGCACCGCGCCCTGCGCGCAGGGGCGCTGCGTGCACGTGCTGCGCACCGCCGACGGCGGCGCCTCGTGGTCCGACACCGGCGGCGACGGGCTCCCCGCGTCCTGCGCGGGGAGCTGCCCCACCCGGGTCCGGTTCGCCGACACCGAGGTCGGCTACCTGTTCGGCCCGACCCTGTTCATGACCACCGACGGCGGCGCCACGTGGACCGACCAGCCCGGCACCTCGACGTACGGACTGGAGACCGCCCGGGGGACGGCCGTGCGCCTCGTGACGGACCAGGTGTGCCCGGGGTGCCGGTTCGAGCTGCAGCGCAGCCCCGTGGGGACGGCCGACTGGGCGACGGTGCACCGGTCGGACCTCATGCGGTCCGACGCCGCGCTCGTCCGCCAGGTGCACCAGCTCGTGGCCGCCCTCGAGGCCAACCCCGCGGGCGGCGCGGGCGACGCGCGCACGACGCTGCTGCTCAGCCAGGACGACGGGACCACGTGGACGACCCGTCCCGACCCGTGCGGCGTCACCCCGGGCAACGCCGCCGGCGAGGTCGACGCGACCCGCGTCGTGCTGTCGCTGACCGGCGAGGTCGTGGCGCTGTGCCAGCGGCGC
>DATJGA010000258.1:0-2621 GCA_035495395.1 Mycobacteriales bacterium
GGCGGCGAGGGCGCGCGCGACGCCGACTCGCTGCTGCTGCCCGCCGGACAGCTGCGTCGGGTAGCGACCGGCCATCGACTCGTCGAGGCCGACGCGGGCGAGGAGCTGCACCGCCTCCTCGCGGGCCTGCTTCTTGTTGACGCCGTTGAGCAGCGGCACGGTCGCGATGTTGTCGGCGACCGTGCGGTGCGGGAAGAGCCCGGCGTGCTGGATGACGTAGCCGATCTTGCGGCGCAGCAGCGCGGCGTCCTGCGTCGAGACGTCCTCGCCGTCGATGGAGATCGTGCCGGAGGTGGGCTCGATGGTGCGGTTGATCATCCGCAGGCTCGTGGTCTTGCCGCAGCCGGAGGGTCCGACGAACACCGTGATCTGTCCCGTGGGCAGCTCCAGGGAGAGGTTGTCGACCGCGACGTTCCCACCCGGGAACGTCTTCGTCACCTGGTCGAACGTGATCATCGGGCTCTCCGAACTTCGGTGGTCGTCACAGGTTGCAAACCGTACTGGTCAGGTAGGGATTCAGGGAGTCTCGCGCGCCGGATGAGACGCAGTGTCGAGAACGGAAGGGGCAACGTCGTATGCCCAACCTACGCCGAGAACATGCCGGATGACACCGACATCCCGCCCGAACGGGCGGTCTTCGACGCCGGTCGGCAGGTGCTCAGAAGCCTGGTGCAACACCATTTGCAGCGTTCCCGAGCCCGTCGGCAGGTCCTCGTCGAGCAGCGTCGCCCGGTGCACCGCGAGCAGCTCGCAGGACGTCACGTCGCGCAGCACGTCGAGGGCGTCGTGCAACGCAGTAGCAGCCTCCAGGCCGAAGCTCTGCACGTCCTCCTGGCCGAGCGAGGTCTCGGTCGCGCCGAGCGACGCGGGCGCCGAGGTACGCCGGGCGGCGTGCACGAGTCCGGCCGCGCGCTTGTGCACCGCGACCAGACCGGTCTGCCGGCCCGGGGCGCCGGACAGCTGCGGCGCGAGCCCGGTCACGCGCGGGTCGAGCAGCCGGTGCAGCCGTGCGGTCCCCGTCTCTGCCAGGTGCAGCACCGCGACCCGGACCGCGTCCAGCCCGGCGGCGAGCTCGAACCCGTCGAAGCCCGCGGTGCCGAGGAACCGGCCGTCGACGAGCGCGGGGGAGGTGGTCACGCCGTCGAGAGCCCGCCGTGCCGCTGCCTCCAAGGCGTCGGCGGCGCGCAGCAGGTGCGCCACGGCCGGTCCGGTCACCCGGAAGGACACCGGGGCCTGCAGCATCCGCGGCGCCGGCTCCGCCCCGGCCAGGTCGCGCAGCGCGGCGTGCACCCGGGCGAGCACGTCGTCCCCGCGGACGACCCCGGCGGCGTAGGGGTCCCGGGGTGCGCGCACGAGGGCGACCTCGGCCGCCGTGACCGTCAGCGCCTGCACCGCCGCCAGCCGGGCGTCCTGCGCGAGCAGCAGGGCACACGCCGTGGCGACCGGGACGCCCTGCAGGAACGCGACACCCTCCTTCGCCCCGAACGTGTACGGCGCGACGCCGGCCCGCGCCAGCGCCCGGGAGGCCGGGACCGTCGCGCCGGCCGCGTCGCGCGCGTCGCCGGCGCCGGTGAGCAGCGCGCCGAGGTGGGCGAGCGGGATGATCTCGCCGGCCGCCCCGTTGCCGTGCACCGGGACCGCGGGCCGCACGTCGGCGTCGAGCAGGGCGACCAGCGCGCGGGCCAGGCCGGGGGAGGCGCCGGTCTCCGGGTCGAGCAGCGTGCGCAGCCGGGTCGCCAGCACGGCCCGCGCGGTGCGGTGGTCCAGCCACGGCGCGCCGCCCACGGACCGGGCGAGCATCAGGTCGTCCTGGTGGGCGGGCCGGTCCGTCGTACCCACGGCGACGTGCGACTGCATCCCCATGCCGGTCGTCACGCCGTACACCGGACCGCTGGTGTCGAGGGCGTCGAGGGTGGCCGCTCGGGAGGCGGCGAGCCGGTCGAGCAGCGCCCGGGCGAGCTCGAGCCGGACCCCGCCGGCGACGGCCCGGATCGCGTCGGGACCGAGGTCGGTGGGCTGGTCCACCCGGACCGTCATCGGTACCGCAGCATCGTGCCGACCTCGGCGGCCTCGGCCCGGCGCAGGATCAGGTGCGCGACCGCGACGTCGAGGATCGACAGGCCCCGGTGCCAGAGCAGGATCCGCTCGTCGTCGCGCTCGCGGCCGGGCTTGAGGCCGGCGACGACCTGCCCCAGCTCGGCGTACAGGGTCTCGGGGCTGAGACGTCCGGTGTCCACGTGGGCCCGCAGCGCCCCGAACCGTCCGGACTGCGCCTCGCGCCAGTCGTCGACCACCACCTTGTCCATCACGTCGAGCAGGTCCAGCTCGACCGCCGAGACGGTGCCGTAGGGGACCACGAACGCACCGGGCTTGACCGTCTCGGTGCGCAGCAGCGGCTGCGGCTCGGTCAGCCGGGTCGCCTCGACGATCACGTCCGCGTCGTCGAACGCCTCGTCGACGGTGCCGACCACCCGGACCGGGGTGTCGGTGACCGCGCGCAGCCGTTCGCCGAACGCCTCCCGCGACTCCTCGCGGCGGCTGGTCACCCGGATCTCGTCGAGGTCGAGGATCGTGTCGAGCATGGTGACGTTCGAGAACGCCGTGCCCCGGGCGCCGGCGTG
>DATJGA010000259.1:0-3664 GCA_035495395.1 Mycobacteriales bacterium
CCGATCGAGTCCGCCTTCGGCACCTCGCTCATCAGGGTCGAGGTGAGCACCGGCGCCGTCTCGGTGAGCCCGTACCCCTCGAAGACGTGGTGCCCGGTGACGTCGAGCACCCGGTGCAGCACGTCGGCCGGCAGCGGAGCCGCCCCCGAGACGCAGAGCCGGACGCTGGAGAAGGCGCCGCCGACGTCGGGGAGCAGCGACCAGGCGACCCACATGGGAGGGGCGCCGACCACGTTGGTGACCTGGCTGCGACCGATCTCCTCGAGCGTGGCCACCGGGTCGAACCGCTCCACGAGGACGCCCGTCGCGCCGTGCTTGGCGACCATGCCCAGCGCCGCGTTGAGCCCGTACACGTGGAACAGCGGCAGCACGAGGAGCACCACGTCGTCGGACGAGACGACCTGCGGGTCGATGGCCGAGGTCTGCTCGAGGTTCGCCAGCAGCGCGCGGTGCGTGAGCATCGCGCCCCTCGGCCGTCCGCTCGTCCCGCTCGTGTAGAGCAGCACCGCCAGGTCCTCGCCACCACCCACCGCGTCGTACGGCGGGGAGCCGGCCTGCAGGTCGGCCCAGCTGCCCTCGCCCGTGACCAGCACGTGGTCGGGGCCGCCGCGCACCGCCCGCACCGCCGCGGCGCCCTCCGCCGTGGTCAGCGCCACCCGGGCGCCGCTGTCGAGCAGCACGTGGGTGAGCTCGGGGACGGTGTAGCCGGGGTTCACCGGGAGCGCGACGAGCCCCGCACGCAGCGCGCCGAAGTAGGAGGCGGCGAAGTCGGGGGTGTTGCCGAGGTGCAGCGCGACCCGGTCGCCGCGGGCCAGGCCGAGGGCCTCCAGCGCGTGCGCGACCGCGTCCACCCGGGAGTCGAGCCGGCCCCAGGTCGTCGTCTCGCCGTGGAAGAGCAGCGCCGGCTTGTCGGGGTGCGCGGCCGCTGCGGCGCGCACCAGGTCGGCGAGGTTGCCCGTCACGTCGGCGAGCATTCCACAGCGGCTCGGGGCTACGGCGGAGCGGGCGGTGTCGTCGACGGTCCGGGCGGACCGGGCAGGATGCCGGTGGCCGTGGGCTGCGGCGTCGGCGTGGGCGTCGGTGCCGCCGGCGTCGGGCTCGGCGTGCGTACCGTGGGGGTGGCGGAGGGCGTGGCGCGGTGGTGCCGCGGCGACCTCGTGGGCGACGGCGTCAGCGACGGCACGGGCAGACCCGCGGCCCGGGCCGCGCGCTCGGCCTTGATGCGCCGCAGGTTCTGCTGCGCCTTCGAGAACACCAGCGCGGGCAGCGTCCCGCCGAAGACCTGCTTGAAGCCGTGCAGCTTCTTCATGCCCCCGCAGGGGCCCTCGACCTTCAGCCGCGCGTGCTTCGGGGCCGGACCGCGCGGGTCGCACGAGGAGTACTCGTAGCCCATCCAGGTCGCGACGCAGATCTTCTGGTCCGGGATGCAGGCGGTGAACCACGCGTCCGTCGAGTCGTTCGTCGTACCGGTCTTGCCGAAGACCGTGAAGGACTGCCGCGCGCGGGTGCCGGTGCCGTGGGTGACGACGTCGGTCATCGCGTCGACCACGTCCTGCGCGACGCCCTCGGGCATCACGCGGGTGCGCTTGCCGACCGGGACGCGCTGCACCACCTCGCCGGAGCCGGCGGTCGTGACGCCCTTGCGGATCTCGGTGAACGAGCGGGTCGGGAGCCGGACGCCGTCGTTCGCGAACGTCCCGAACGCGACCGCCTCCGAGATCGGCGTGACCTCCGCGCCGGCGCCGATGCCGAACGAGGGGTTGCCGGACTTCTCGGTCAGCGGCGGGTCGCCGTCGAGCCCGGCAGCCGTCGCGAGCCGTGCCACCTTGCTGCGGCCGACCTCCGTGGCCAGCGGCAGGTACACGGTGTTGACGGAGTCGGCCAGCGCGCGGCGCAGCGTGAAGCGCCCTGACTCGCTCTTGTCGGAGTTGCAGTAGTGGTAGGGCTTCTGGCCGCGGATCCGGATCGTGTTGCAGTTGGCGGCGTACCGCGTCGTCGACAGCGACATGCCCTGCTCGAGGGCGACCGCGAGGGTGAAGGGCTTGATGGTCGAGCCCGTCGAGCGGTGCGCCGCCGCAGCGAGGTTGAAGCCCAGCCGCTGCTCGTACGCCGTGACCGCCTTGCTGTACGACGACCCGTCGGGGTAGCTCAGGGCGGGCACGCGGCGCAGGGTCGCCATCGCGCGGACGTCGCCCGTCGTGTAGTCGACGGCCACGATCGCGGCCTGCGGGTCGTCGGGGTCGGGCAGCACGTCGGCCAGCGCCTCGTTGAACGCCTGCTGCAGGTCGAGGTCGAGCGTGGTGCGCACCCGCAGCCGGCCGCGGAAGAAGGTGTCCTCGTCGTACGACTGGCTGGCCTTGATGCGCGCCTTGACGTAGTCGGCGAACTCCGGCGCGATCGTCGGCTGCTCGGGCGCGCGCACCCGCAGCGGGTGCACGTCGTAGTGGAAGGCGTCGCTCACCTGCTGCGGCGACGCGTAGCCGTTCACGACCATCCGGTTCAGCGTGTACTGCTGCCGGACGCGAGCCGTCGCGTAGTCCTTGACCGGGTTCCAGTACGACGGGGCCGGCGCGATGCCCGCGAGCATCGAGGCCCGGGCGAGCGCGAGCAGCGGGTCGCGCCTGCGGGTCTTCGCGTTGAGGTCGAGGTCCTTCACGGAGACGCCGAAGTAGTACCGCGCACCCGCCTGCACGCCGTACAGGCCGTTGCCGAGGTAGAGCGCGTTGAGGTAGTCGGTGAGGATCTGCTGCTTGGACAGCCGCTGCTCGAGCCGGATGGCGAGCGCCGCCTCGCGCACCTTGCGCAGCGCGGTGCGCTCGTTGCCGACGTAGGCGTTCTTCACGTACTGCTGGGTCAGCGTCGACCCGCCCTGCTGCACCGACCCGCCGGTCAGGTCGCGGAACGCCGCGCGCACGGTGGCCAGCACGTCAACCCCGCTGTGGGTGAGGAAGTGCTCGTCCTCGGCCGAGATGATGGCGTCCCGCATGACCTGCGGGATGTCCTCGGCGGCGACGTTCTCGTGCCGCTCGGTCGGCTGCAGCGTGGCGAACTGCCGGCCGTCCGCGGCGAGCAGGAGCACCGAGCTCGGCGGGGGTGCCAGGGCCAGGTCGATCGGCGCGGCCAGCAGCCCCGCGACGAAGGTGGCCGTGCCGACGGTGGTCGCGAGCACCCCCACGAGCGCGGCGCGCGCCACCACCCGGGCGCGGCGGTGCCGCCGTCGACGGGAGGCCGCCCCTCGCGTCGACTGGGGCCGCGACCGCGAGGCGGCTGGACCGGGGACGACCATGAGGGCAGGGTACGTGCACGCGAACCGCGCAAAGCAGGAGGAACCGGTGCAGGCGAACGCCGTGAGGGTCTTCGTCGTCGACGACACCGAGCACATCCGCGCGGTCGTCGCCGACATGCTCCGGCTGGACGGCTTCCAGGTCGTCGGGCAGGCCGGCGGGGTGGAGGAGGCCCTGACGCTCGTCGAGGCCGCCGACCCGCACGTGGTCGTGATGGACCTCAAGATGCCCGAGGTCGACGGGATCGAGGGCGCCCGCCGCCTGCGCGCGCTGCGCCCGGACCAGCTCGTCGTGCTCTACACCGCCTACCTGGACGGGGCGATCGAGGAGCAGGCCCGGGCCGCGGGCGTCGCGCTGTGCCTGGCCAAGGTGGACGGGCT
>DATJGA010000260.1:0-2207 GCA_035495395.1 Mycobacteriales bacterium
GGCTTGCCGGTCCAGTCGCCGTACCGGCACTCCCCCAGCCGCTCGTCGACGACGACCTCGCTGCCGGTGGCCGTGAAGGCCGTCTCGACGCAGCGCTCGAGGGGGCTGCTGACGACCGCGTCGAAGCGGGTGCCGCGGAGCCGCTCCGCCACCGCCTCGGCCTGCGCCCAGCCCCGGTCGTCGAGGTGCAGCCCGGGGGTCCAGCCGGCCAGGACCGGGCCGGTGAGCGCCGTGAGGCCGTGGCGGAGCAGCACCAGCGTGGTCACCCCCCGAACCTAGCGGCAGGAGTCCCCCTCCCCGCGTCGAAGGACTCCGGGTACAAGTCCCCCCTAGACGTCCGGAGACCCCGTGCCCCGTCGCCCCCTCGTCCCGATGCTGCTCGCCACCGCTGCCCTCGGCGGCGGCGCGGCGCTCCTGACCCCGTCGGCCCAGGCCGACGCCTCGTTGCGCTTCAGCCACACCGTCGTGGTGGACCCGCAGCGCCTGGGCAGCGAGCCGATCATCAAGGCGGACCCCTCCGGCGGTCTCTACTGCAGCTCGATCATCGGCTTCAGCAACTCGGTGTCGTTCCTGTGGAAGTCGCAGGACCACGGCCAGCAGTGGGACCTCGTGAACGCGCTCCCCAACGCCGTCCCGGCGCAGCGGCCGACCTTCACGCACGGCGGCGGTGACTCGGAGATCGTCATCGGCCCCCGGGCGCCGGGCGGCACCGGGTACACCGTGAGCTTCTACGACCTGGAGAGCCTGGCCGACATCGGCGTCGCGACGTCCTTCGACTCCGGGAAGACCTTCAGCCAGCAGACCACGAACGCGCTCGCGGGCGACGTCGCCGGCACCGACCGGCAGTGGGGCCAGCTCTGGCGCGACCCGCAGGGCAAGGACCACTTGTTCCTCGTCTACAACGCGCTGCAGTCGCAGAACGGCAAGGGCACGATCCTTCGCGAGTCGCTCGACTACGGGAAGACCTGGAAGAACCTCGGCTCCGGCGGCACCCTCGAGGGCGTCTTCGACTCGGGCGCCCTCGGGCAGCTGCGCGTCGACCGCGTCGGCAACGTGTTCTTCACGAGCGAGAACTCGCCCCGCGTCAACCTGGTGCGCGGCATGCGCAACAAGAACGGCACGTACACGTTCTCCTCGACGCTGGTCAACAGCGAGCCCGGCACCGACACCCGCCAGCTGTTCATCACCTCGGCCCTCGACAGCGCCGGCAACATCTACGTCGTCTGGTCGCGCCAGGAGGCGAAGAGCACCGACGTCGGCATCTACACCGCGGTGTCGACCGACCACGGCAAGACCTTCGGCGCGCCGGTGAAGATGAACACCGGCTCGATCCGCAACGCCAACTTCCCGTGGATCATCGCGGGCGACCCGGGTCGGGTGGCGGTGGCGTTCTACGGCACCAAGACCAAGGGCGACAGCACCAACAACGCCGGCCCGTGGGACGTCTACGTCAGCGAGAGCACCGACTTCCTGTCCAAGCACCCGCACGTGCAGCAGGCCAAGGTCTCCGAGCACCCCAGCCACACCAACCCGATCTGCCTGTCGGGTCTGGGCTGCACCGCGGGCTCGGCCCAGGACCGCAACCTCGGTGACTTCTTCCAGCTCGACGTCGACCCGACCGACGGCTCGGTGCTGGTGATGTGGGCCGACACGGCCAACCAGTACGGCGCGCTCGCCGGCAGCCCGGTGAACTCCTTCGCCCGGCAGATCGGCGGCCCCTCGCTGTTCGCGCACAAGACGGTGCGCGCGAACGGGTTCACCGACGCGCTCAACGGCGTCACCGACGTGAGCAACGACGCCCGGCTGTACGGCGAGGGCACGAGCAACACGTCCATGGACCTCACCAAGGTGTCGGTCAAGGACGCGGGCGCGAACCTCGTCATCACCGCCAAGCTCAAGGGCTCCGACCTCACCCAGATGCTCGACCCGACGGTCGGCCCGTCCGCCAGCGTCGTCGTGTCGTGGTGGGCCGGCCAGGTGAACGGCGACAACGGCGACCTCGGCCAGACGCACTTCGTCGCCATGCAGACGCAGGGGGCCGCGCCCGTCTTCTTCGGCGGCGCCCCGACGTACGTCAACTCCTCGAGCGGCACGTCGCGCTTCGCCGAGTTCGTGCCCGGCCCGCTGGCGCTGCCCGTCACCGGGACGTTCGACGGCGGCACCGTGACCTGGACGATCAGCAAGGCGGCGGCCGGTCTCGGCGGGGC
>DATJGA010000261.1:0-4707 GCA_035495395.1 Mycobacteriales bacterium
GCCGCGGGTCGGCCCGAACGCCGGCGAGGTGGGCGTCGTGAGGTTCGACTTGGCGTCGGAGATCGAGTACATGACGTACATGTCCTTGCCGTCCGGGCTGATGAGCATCGGACCGCTGAAGGTGTTCACGCCCTGGTCGACCAGCGAGGCCGGCGTCCCGGGCGTGCCCGGCCCGATCCCCGGGAGCGCGACCTGGTCGGGGCCGTTCACCGGGAGCGCCGCGCTCTGCGCCGGCCACGTCAGGCCGCCGTCGGTGCTCACGGCGTAGAACTCACCCTCGGCCGCGAAGTCGTGGTAGACGAGGTACGCCGTCTTGCCGTCCTTGGAGTGCGCGAACCACTGGCGGTCCTGCTCGATGCCCGCGGTCTGGGTGCCCTGCCAGGTCTTGCCGAAGTCCTTGGAGTACCGGATCGCCGAGTCGGTGACCTCGAGGTCGGCGTTCAGCAGCATGCCGTTCGGCAGGAAGTCGATCTCGCAGTCGCCGCCGCCGTTCTGGCTGGTGGTGTGCGACGTGCCGAAGCTCTTGCCGTCGTTGCCGGAGTACCAGACCGACGTCTCGCCGGCGCCGCCGGGCACGCAGACGGCGATGTGCTTGCCGTCGTCGGAGATCGCGAGGGACGGCTCGCCGTACGCCTTCTGGTCGGCCAGCACGACGCGCTTGAACGCGATCGGCTTGGTGGACGCGGTGGCCAGGGCGAGGGGGGCGGCCGCGAGCAGCGCGGCGGTGGCCGCGAGGGCGAGCGGGCGCAGGGGGCGACGGGTCATGCCCCACCCCTTCGACGGCAGCCGGGCTTCTCCTGCTCAGACCGCGTGCGGCCCGGCCTCGCTGCTGCGGTGGAACACGCGGTAGTAGAGGTACGCCGCCGACTCCCGTGTGATGTACCTCACCTCGGTCCCCCTGGTGCGTACGGCGGGTCCGGACCGCACGGGTGAGGTGTGCGCCTCCAAGCCGAGGTCCTGGGCCATCCGCCGCGACCGCAGGCAGTGCCAGGGGTCGGTGACGATGACGGCGCTGTGCCACCCCTGCTTGCTGAACTCGCGGTCGACGGCCTGCAGCGAGGTGAGCGTGTTGCTGCCGGTGCCGACCGCCACCACCGACGTCACGCCGTGCTGCCGCAGGTACCGGGCCCCGGCCTCGGCCTCGGTGAAACGGTCACCCGGGCGCCCGCCGCCGACCGTGACGACCCGCGGCGCCACCCCCTGCTCGAACAGCGTCACCGCGTGGTCCAGCCGGGCCTGGAACACCTTGCTCGGCCGGCCGTCGAACTGGGAGGCACCCAGCACGAGGATCGCGTCGGAGCGCGGGTGGTCGTCGTGCCGCGCGACCCACCAGACCCGTGCCGCGGTGCCCAGGAACACCAGGACGGGCAGCAGCACGAGCAGGGCGAGCCCCCGCCGTACCGTCTTCGAGAGCAGGAGCAGGGGCACGCCTACCGGCTGTCGCTGCCGGTGCCGGAGACCGCCGCGCGACCGGCCTCGAGCCGCGCCACCGGGACGCGGAACGGCGAGCAGCTCACGTAGTCGAGCCCGACCTCGTGGAAGAAGTCGATGGAGTCGGGGTCACCGCCGTGCTCCCCGCACACGCCCACGTGCAGGTCCGGGCGGGTACGGCGGCCCTCCTCGACGGCGATGCGCACCAGCCGGCCGACCCCCTCGGTGTCCAGCGACTCGAAGGGGCTGACGCCGAAGATGCCCAGGTCGAGGTAGCGGCTGAAGAAGGACGCCTCGACGTCGTCGCGCGAGAAGCCCCAGCCCATCTGGGTGAGGTCGTTGGTGCCGAAGGAGAAGAACTCGGCCGCCTCGGCGATCTGGCCCGCGGTGAGCGCCGCGCGCGGCACCTCGATCATCGTGCCGATCGGGGCCTCGACACCCACCTCGGCGAGGATCCGCTCGGTCTCCTCGCGGACGATCTCGAGCTCCTGCACCGCGCCGACCAGCGGGACCATGACCTCCGGCCGCGGGTCGAGCCCCTCCGCCGTGAGCGACGCGGCCGCCTCGGCGAGCGCCCGCACCTGCAGGGCGAACAGGCCGGGGATGGCCAGCCCGAGCCGCACGCCGCGTAGGCCGAGCATCGGGTTCATCTCGTGCAGCCGGCGGACCTCCTCGAGCAGGCGCACCCGCTTGGGGTCCGGCTTCTCGCCCTTCGCCTCGGCGACCGCGACCTCCACCGACAGGGAGGTGAGGTCGGGGAGGAACTCGTGCAGCGGCGGGTCGATGAGCCGGACCGTGACGGGCAGGCCGTCCATCTCGCGCAGGATCTCGGTGAAGTCGCTGCGCTGCAGGGGCAGCAGGGCGGCGAGCGCCTGCTCCTTCTCCTCGTCGCTCTCGGCGAGGATGAGGTCCTCGACGAGCTGGCGGCGCTCCCCCAGGAACATGTGCTCGGTGCGGCACAGCCCGATGCCCTCGGCGCCGAACCGCCGTGCGCGCGCCGCGTCGGGGCCGGTGTCGGCGTTGGTGCGCACTCGCAGCCGGCGGGTGGTGTCGGCGTGCGTGACGAGCCGGTCGACCGCTTGGACGAGCTCGTCGCCGTCCTTGGCCTCGAGCGAGCCCTCGAAGTACTGCACGACCGGGCTCGGCGAGACCGGGACCTCGCCGAGGAAGACCTCACCGGTCGCCCCGTCGATCGACAGCACGTCGCCCTCGGCGACCGTCGTCCCGTCCTTCAGCCGGATGGTGCCTGCGCGGGTGTCGACGTCGAGCTCCTCCGCGCCGCAGACGCAGGTCTTGCCCATGCCGCGGGCGACGACCGCGGCGTGCGAGGTCTTCCCGCCGCGGCTGGTGAGGATGCCGCGCGCGGCGATCATGCCCGACAGGTCGTCGGGGTTGGTCTCCCGCCGTACGAGGATGACGTCCTCGCCGCGGGAGGCCCACTCCTCCGCGGTCGCGCTGCTGAACACGACCTTGCCGACAGCTGCACCCGGCGACGCGCCCATGCCCTTGGTGAGCAGCCGGGCGTCACCGGCGTCGCCGAAGTGCGGGAACATCAGCTGCGCGAGCTGGGCGCCGCTGACCCGCAGCAGCGCCTCGTCGAGCTCGATGATGCCCTCGTCGACGAGCTGCGTGGCGATGCGGAAGGCCGCGCCGGCGGTGCGCTTGCCGATGCGGGTCTGCAGCATCCAGAGCTTGCCGCGCTCGATGGTGAACTCGATGTCGCACAGGTCGCGGTAGTGCCGCTCGAGCGTCGCCATGATGTCCATGAGCTGCTCGTACGACGCGCGGTCGAGGCCCTCGAGGTCCTGCAGCGGCAAGGTGTTGCGGATCCCGGCGACGACGTCCTCGCCCTGCGCGTTCTGCAGGTAGTCGCCGTAGACGCCGTGGTGGCCGGAGCCGGGGTCGCGGGTGAACGCGACGCCGGTGCCCGAGTCCATGCCGAGGTTGCCGAACACCATCGAGCAGACGTTGACCGCCGTCCCGAGGTCGGCGGGGATGCGCTCCTGGCGGCGGTACAGCCGGGCCCGCTCGCCGTTCCAGGAGTCGAAGACGGCCCGGGTCGCGAGGTCCATCTGCTCGCGCGGGTCCTGCGGGAAGTCGGCACCGGTGGCCTCGCGCACGATCCCCTTGAAGACGTCGACGACGCCGCGCAGGTCGTCGGCGGTGAGGTCGAGGTCGTCGGTGGTGGCCTTCTCCTGCTTGGCCTCCTCGAGGGCCTGCTCGAACAGCTCGCCGTCGACCCCCAGCACGGTCTTGCCGAACATCTGCACCAGCCGCCGGTACGAGTCCCAGGCGAAGCGCTCGTTGCCCTGCTTGGCGAGGCCGACGACGGACGCGTCGTTGAGGCCGATGTTGAGGACGGTGTCCATCATCCCGGGCATCGAGAACTTGGCGCCGGAGCGCACCGAGACGAGCAGCGGGTCGTCGGCGTCGCCGAGCCGCTTGCCCATCGCGTCCTCGAGCCGCGCCAGGTGGTCGCTCACCTCGGCGGACAGCGCCGCCGGCACCTCCCCCGACTCGAGGTACGCGGTGCAGGCCTCGGTCGAGATGACGAAGCCGGGCGGGACGGGCAGGCCGAGGTTGGTCATCTCGGCGAGGTTGGCGCCCTTCCCGCCGAGCAGGTCCTTCATGTCACGGCTTCCCTCGGAGAAGTCGTAGACGTACTTCGTCACCGCAGGCCTCCTAGAGCGGACCGAGCTTGTCGTTGAGGTACCGCTCGACCTGGTCGAGGGAAACGCGCTCCTGGGACATGCTGTCCCGCTCGCGCACCGTCACGGCCTGGTCCTCGAGGGTCTCGAAGTCCACCGTGACGCAGAACGGCGTGCCGATCTCGTCCTGCCGGCGGTACCGGCGCCCGATCGCGCCGGCGTCGTCGAAGTCGACGTTCCAGTGCTTGCGCAGGTTCGCGGCGAGGTCGCGCGCCGCGGGCGAGAGGTCGGCGTTGCGGCTCAGCGGCAGCACCGCCGCCTTCACCGGCGCGAGTCGCGGGTCGAGCTTGAGCACGACCCGCTTCTCCAGCTCGCCCTTGGCGTTGGGAGCCTCGTCCTCGGTGTACGCGTCGAGGAGGAAGACCAGCGCGGAGCGGTCGACGCCGACCGCCGGCTCGATGACGTACGGCGTCCACCGCTCGCCGCTCTCCTGGTCGAAGAACGACAGGTCGACGCCGGTCGCCTTCGCGTGCACCGACAGGTCGTAGTCGGTGCGGTTGGCGATGCCCTCGAGCTCGCCCCACTCGGTGCCGGTGAAGCCGAACCGGTACTCGATGTCGACGGTGCG
>DATJGA010000262.1:0-3010 GCA_035495395.1 Mycobacteriales bacterium
GGTGTCGTTGTTGTCGTGGATGTAGTTGTGGGCGATCACCACGCCCTGCTGCGGCATGTCGGGCTCGCCCTGCTCGCTGTTGGGCACGATGCCGCTGCCGTTGTGGTCCCACTCGGAGTTGATGAGGTAGAGCTCGCCGCCGGCGTTGGTGCCGGAGTACCCGATGGCGTTCTTGTACGCGCGGCTCTCGGTGACGACGGCGTTGCAGTCGCGGCAGCCGCCGATGTAGATGCCGGAGTCGGTGTTCCACGAGCCGTAGACGTACGCGAAGGCGGACGGCACCTTGCCCGAGGAGGTCGAGTCGTAGGCGTAGACGCCGTAGCTGTTGTTGTCGTACGCCGTGAGGTACCGGCCCCAGTAGCCGTCGACGCCGGTCCAGTAGAACCCGTTCGAGGAGCCGGCCTTGTAGTGCTGCGCGGTCATGTTCTCGACCCACGTGCCGTTGACGCCGAGCACGTGGACGCCGGAGCCGGACTGCCCCGTGCCCTCGAGCACGACGCCGTTGCGGTTCATCCCCCGCACGTGCAGGCCGCTCGTCAGCTGGGCCGTGGGCTGGATCGTCACGGCCTCCTTGTAGGTGCCCGGCCAGACGAGCACCCAGTCGCCGTTGCGGGCGTGGCTCGCGCCGAGAGCGAGGCTCTTGTAGACCACGGTCCCCTTGGGCACCGGCGGGCAGCCCGCGGTGCCGCTGCAGACGAGCACCACGTGGCTGCTCGGCGCGGCGGCCTGTGCGTGCAGCGTCAGCGCCCCGAGGGACAGGGCCGCGACGGCAGCGGCGGCAAGGCGGCGTCTCACAGGGTCAGCTCCTTCTGCCGGCACAGGTACCCGGACGCGATGGCGGCGAGGGACTGGTGCGTCCCGGGGACGTGGTGGGCCGCGGCCATCCGCGGCACGAGGCCCGCCGTACCCGGCTTGACGACCTCGAAGGCCGACATCATCCCGTGGTCCTCGTGGTCGAGCATGTGGCAGTGGATGAGGAAGCTGCCGAGGTAGTCGGTCATCGTGGCCGCGACCTCGACGACGTCACCGGGGTCGAGCCGCCAGACGTCCTGGTACCCCGCCTCCCACGCGGGTGGGGCCGCGCCGTTGCGGGAGACCGTGCGCCAGGCCTCCTCGTGCAGGTGGATGTAGTGCGTGATGGTGCTGGCGTTGACCAGCCGCCAGCGCTGCACCGAGCCGAGCTCGACGGTGGTGTCGACGCGCATGTGGTCGTACGGCTTGCCGTTGATGGTCCAGCGGGTGCGCAGGCCGGAGGCGTCGGCGCCGAGGGCGAAGACGAAGGTCTGCGTCGGCACGGCGGGTACGGCGAGCGGCTTCAGCGGGACCAGCGCGGCGGGGACCCGGGTGGTGTCGGCCGCCTTGCGGGTCACGCGGAACTGCATCACCGGCGTCGCCGGCGTGCCGATGGCACCAGGACGGGTGTCGGTGCGCGCCACGCTCTCGAGCACGAGCTTCTTGCCGTAGTCGCGCCCGAAGTCGACCACGACGTCGGCGCGCTCGGCCGGGCCGAGCAGCACGTCGGTGCGGCTGACGGGCGCCGGCAGCAGCGCCGCGCCGTTGCCCACCTGGACCATCGGGCGGCCGTCCGAGAACCGGAAGTCGTACGACGTGAACGGCGAGGCGTTGAGCAGGCGCAGCCGGTAGCGGTGCGTCGCGACCGCGGCGTACGGCTGGAACTGGCCGTTGACGAGCGTCCGGCTGCCGGTGGTGGCGTCCCCCGGCGGCGCGTGCGTGCCGGTGATCCCGGTCGTCGCGCTCTGCGGGTCGCTCGGCTTGGGGAAGGGGTTCGTCAGCTGCGAGGCCGCGTCGAAGCTGCGGTCCGCGACGAGCAGCGGGACGTCGTACGCGCCCGTGGGCAGGCCGAGGCGGCGCTCGGCGGGGTCGTCGGTGATGAACATCCCCTGCAGGCCGTACCAGTTGTTCCGGCCGGTCAGGTCCATGCGGTGGTCGTGGTAGAAGCTGAACGCCGCTCGCTCGGCCTTGCCGCCGTCGCGCAGCGGGAACGTGTACGTCTTGGCGCGGCCCGGCGCGATGAGCTGCGTCGCCGGCTGGCCGTCGTCGGCGGAGCTGTGGTGGTCGCCGTGCAGGTGCAGGCTGGTCTCGCCGAACGCGTCGGGCAGGTGGTTGACGACCGTGACGGTGGTGCGCGCCCCGACCGGCCGGCGGATCGTCGGACCGGGCCAGCTCCCGCCGTACGTGAGCATGCTCGTGGCAGGGCGGCCGGGCAGCACCTGGACGTCGGCCTGCTTCGCCTCGAGGACGATGTGCGACCCGGTGACCTGCTTGGGGATGCGCAGCGGCGTGACGAAGCGGGGGGCGGCCGGGCCGACGCCGCCGCTGCCGCCCTGCACGACCAGCGTGCCGCTCATGTTCGGGTGGAACGAGCAGAAGAAGCTGTAGCTGCCGGCCCGCAGCCGCTCGATCCCGGTGACGGTCGGGGCCGTGCCGGGCGCCGCGAGCGTGTCGAACAGCGGCCGGCCCTCCGCGTCGCGGTCGACCGCGGTGACGGTGTGCGAGAGCTCGTCGAGGTTGTAGAAGCTCAGCGGCGTGCCCTGCGGCTCGACCGCCACCCGGGTCGTGTAGCCCACGGTCGCCCCGCCCGCGGCCACGACGATCGCGCCACCGACGTCGCCGGGGTCGGCACCCGCGGGGTGCACGAGCACGGCGGAGCCCAGGAGGAGGGCAGCGAGCAGCAGGCGTGGGGGGCGCACAGGACGTGCTTCGACGCGAGGGGCCACGCCCCCTGCAACGCCGCGGTGTGGGTTACCTCTCGGTGACCGGCACCCAGTCCCGCTGCGCGGGACCGGTGTACACCTGCCGCGGACGGCCGATCTTGGTCTGCGGGTCGTTGATCATCTCGCGCCACTGCGCGATCCAGCCGGGCAGCCGGCCGAGCGCGAACAGCACCGTGAACATCTCGGTGGGGAAGCCGAGCGCCTTGTAGATGACGCCCGTGTAGAAGTCGACGTTCGGGTAGAGCTTGCGCTGCACGAAGTAGTCGTCGGCGAGC
>DATJGA010000263.1:0-5308 GCA_035495395.1 Mycobacteriales bacterium
ACGGAGGTGACGTCTGCGAAGTACGGGATGGACCGGAGGGTCGCGACGCAGGCGATGACGCCGGCGACCGCGCCCATCGCGAGGCCCACGCCGAGGAGCAGGAGAGACTCGCGTCGGCTGGAGCGCCGCAGGACCTTCTCCGGGACGCCGACGGAGGCGAGCGCGGCGAGCTCCCAGCCACGTCGACGGGCGCTGGTGAGGACGCTGAAGAGCGTGCTTGCCGCCGCGAGGAGCAGCGCGATGCCGGCAGCGACGAGCGAGAGCAGCACGGCGAGGCCGGGACCCTGGCGGGAGAGCACCGCCTGCCGGTTCGGCGCGTCCTCCCTGGCGAGCACCTGGATCCCCTGCTGCTCCAGGGCGCGCTCGAGCGCGGGGTCCTTCGTGGTGGCCCACACCTCGAACAGCGCGGCGACGCTCGCGTTGTCCACCGCAGGCTGTGCGTCGTAGTCCGTCATGCTGCCGACGTCGAGGCTGCGCGGCAGCGCGGTGACCACCTTGCGCATGACGACCGTCTGATGGACCGAGGTGATGTCGGTGATGACCACCCCGTGGGGCGGCAGGTCGGAACGACCCAGCGCCAGCGGGTCGCGGGACACCTTGGTCGTCACGACGGCGCTCGCGTACGCCCCCGACGGGGTCTTCAGAGCGGTGACGACATCCGCGACCGTGCCGCCCTCGACCTTGTCGTCCCAGAGCGCGACAGCGGCGAGCCGGTCGCTGTCGACGACGAGGTGCCGGCCGCCCGGGTCGTTGGCGAACGGCAGGTACTCCATCACCGCCATGGCCCTGCGCCCCGAGGGGTCGGCCGCGCGGACGGCGGCCCGCAGGTCGAGGTCGGGGTGCTGGAGGTCGGGCTGCACGAGGTAGACGACCGGCGCCCCGACCTCGGCCCGGGCCCGGGTCTTGGCCGCCTCGGTCGCGACCGACCACGACGCCGTCGCCGTCGCGGCGAGGCCGAACGCCACGACGAGGAGGCCGGTCAGCCACGAGCCCTCGCGGCGGCGTACGAGCTGTCGCACGGCCAGGAAGCTCGCCACCTTGCGTCGAGCGCGGGTGCGGCGCACAGCCGGCCGGAACAGCAGCGGCAGCAACCGCAACCCGAGAAGAGCCACGGCGAGGGAGACCGGCACGGGCGTCAGCAGCTCCCACGGCTCCCCGCTCCGGGTGCACGCGTAGCCGGCACCGGCGAGGACGACTGCTGCCAGCAGCTCCGCGGCGAGGGCGGACCGCGACGGAGGCTTGTCCGTGCGCTGCCAGAGCGAGAGCACCGGCTTGCCGAGCGCACGGCCGCAGACGAGCGCGACCGCGACCAGCAGGGCGACGAGGGCGATGAGCAGGGCCTCCACCGCTCCGCTGCCGATCGCGACCGGCGTGCCGTCGCGCAACCGGGCGGCGGCCATCGCCTGCACGAGGAGCAGCCCGCCGAGGGCGCCGAGCGGCGTACCCACCAGGACGAGGGCGACGGGCTCGCCGAGCGCGAGCTGCACGACGGTCCGCGTCCGCAGGCCGCGCAGCCGCGCGGCCGCGATCTCAGGTGCGCGTGCCGCGCCGGACGCGCTGAGCACGAGGAGGAGCACGACGCCTGCGAGCAGCACGAGCTGTGCCAGCACGATCGTGCTGGCGCGTCCGAGCTCCTTGCCGTCGGCCTCCGCGGCGTCGAGCTGGAAGACGACGTTGCCGAAGACCACGAGCTCACGCTGCTCCGTGGAGGCGGCGACCACTGCGATGCCTGCCCGCTCGACGGCCTGCCTGAGCGCCGGGACGTCCGCGAGCCGGACGTGGTCGACGTCCAGCAGGCGCGTCACGGACACCGTGGCCTGGGGGATGGTGTCGCCGTCGGTGCCGCGTGTGAGAGCGGAGAAGGTCTCCGGCACCGTCAGCGTCGCCGGGACGCGGTCGGGCAGGTCGGCCAGGCCGTCCGTGCCACCTGCCCCGGCCTGGAAGGCCGTGTCGCCGTCACCGGCCCAGTACGCCGACCTGGCGTCCTTGGGGACGTAGCTGCCGACGACCCGCTCCTGCATCGGCTGCCCCGGGAAGCGGTCCCCCAGGCCCTGGTACGCCGCCTGCAGAGCGGTCCCGGGCGCGACATGCAGCTTCTGGGCCGTGATGCGGTGCAGCATCACCTCCCCGACGGCGGTGGGGCAGCGCCCGGTGAGCACCACGACCTGGCCGCAGAAGCCCTCCCGCCAGAGCAGGGGGTGCCGCACCCGCAGGGTGCCGCCGCCCGGGAACCGGGTGTCGGTCAGGAGCTTGATGCCCGCGATCGGCGGCCCGTAGTGCGGCAGCGGGGTGAGGGCCGCGCCGGCCCGCACGAAGTCGAGCCCCTCCTCGTCCGCGACGGTCTGGGCCTGGAAGATCGCCGCGTCCTGGGTGCGTCCCGCCGCGACGAGGGTGTCTCGCAGGATCGACTCGCTGCCCGCCCGTGTCCAGAGCGGTCCGACGACGGCGGCCAGCACCGTCACGGCGGCGAGCAGGGCAGTCGCCACCGACACGCGCGCACGCCACCGGAGGGCGAGCCCGAGCAGTCGCATCCGCTGAACCTCGCCGCCCGTCACGGTCCGCGTCCAGCGACGTCACCGCATCGTGATCTGGACCGGCCCGGTCTCAGCAGCCGGACCCGATGCACTTCTCGCTGAAGCTGCTGTAGTCGACGAGGCCCTCGACGAGCGATCCAGGCAGGCTCGAGGCCGCTGACGCCGCCCGCAGGGCGTCGCTGCCGCGGCCGACGAAGACCGTGCCTCCGTCGCCCCTGTGGACGTCGGTCCCGCGGGACCGGAGAACGGGCCCATAGCCGGTCCACTGCACGTCGACCGTGATCGTCCCCTCGTCGAGGCACGTCCCCGACGTGTCGCAGGTCCGGAGCGGCAGCGCGCCCGAGGCCGAGGCCTGGCTCAGCCTCCGGTCCGCGTCGTACGTCACGGCAGAGCCGAACGCAGCGCCGACCGACTCGCTGATCCGCTGGTAGCTCCCCTCCAGGTCGTAGCTGTAGGCGACCTGGTCGACCACGAGGTACGGCGAGGCCTGGGCCGGGCCGCCCTCGCGGGCGCCGAGCGCGCCCGCGCTCACCGCGGTCTCGTGGTAGACGGTCCCCGGCACCGGGCCCTGTTCGGGCTCGTCGCTGAAGACGGCGAAGGCGCCTAGGCCCTGGACGCTGACGGTGTACGCCAGCGCACCAGCGGCGCGCGCAGGAGCGGCGGGAGCGAGAGCGAGAGCGATGGCGGCAGCAGCGCCGCCGCCGAGCAGGCGAGCAGTGGACATGAGGCCTCCCTGTGTCGTGTCCCCGTCGTGGTGAGCCCTCACGAGCTCGGGCCGCTCGGCACCGGTGCCCAGGTCGCGCAGCTGTCGGCGGACTGCTCGAGGACGTGGCGAGCCCGGTGCGGCAGATCGGGATTGGGCAGCTCCGCGGCTGTGGCCTCGTGACCGTTCAGGTAGGGCACGTAGGTGATGCCGTACACGAGGGAGCCCACCCGGGCGACGGCGTCGGGATGGCGCCAGCTCGGCCCCGCGCGAAGCGGAGCGCGGCACGCGAACGGCCGGCCGTCGTTCAGGCTGGGCAGCTCGGCCGCCGTGGCCTTCCTCCAGTGCTCCAGGTCGGCGCTCCGGTACCAGCCGCAGCTGGAGTCCTGGCACTCGGCGTACAGGACCGAGCCGTCGACCTTCCCGAGATCCGAGTGCCGGCCCGGGTTCGCGCGCGGCGCGCTCCACGTCGACCCGAAGTCCTTGGACACCCGGAAGAAGCCCTTCGGGCTGTCCGAGAAGGGGTTGTTCGCCGTCGCGATCAGCGTCCCGTCGTCGAGCGTGAGGAGGCCGTAGCCACCCGCGTCGAACTCGTGCACCCGCGCGCGCTCCGGCAGGGCGACGTCCTCCCAACCGCCGGATCGGATGTTCCGGCGGATCCAGCCGAAGTTGCTGGTGACGAAGACGTAGTCGCCCGCCACCGCGACGCTGCACGGACCGCCCCCAGGTCCGGAGTAGTCCGTGCGGCAGCGGCGCGGCTGCTGGGGGATCGGCCAGCTCTCCCACGTCCTGCCCTCGTCCAGCGAGAGCCGCAACGGGCCCGTTGTCTGGAAGCCCGCCGCCTCGGTGTGGGTCCGTGGGACGAAGAGCAGCCCGCCCGGCACCCGCATCATCTCGGCGTAGGAGAACACGCCCGGTTGACCGAGGTCCTCCCAGCGCTCGTCGGTGTACCGCCAGAGGGTCAGCGGGAACGCCTTCAGCGGGGGAACGTTGCCGAAGGCCGCCTGGACGGTGCAGAGACCCGCAGCCACCTTGCCGGGGCAGCTGTGGGACGTGACGTACAGCGACGCGCCGACGGGCTCGAGGTCGGCCAGCCACTCCCGGGCGGACGGCCCGGTCGACGCCGGTCCGTCAGCCGTGCTGGTGGCCCTCGTCGTGGGTGCCGACGTCGCACCGCCCTTGCCAGCGCACGCCGTCGCCCCCAGCAGCACCAGGGACAGGCCGACCGCCAGAGCGCGACGCCTCGTCACAGCCGTGTCCCGAGCACGGGCTGCCAGGTCTGGCAGCTGTCGGCAGAGCGCTGGAGGATGCGGCGGACCCGAGAGAACAAGGAGGACTCGGGCCGCTCCTTCACCTCCGCGTCGCCCTCGACGTACGGCACCTGGGAGATGCCGTACAGGAGGGCGCCGACGCGCACGACGGACTCGGACGCACGCCGGCAGGAGACGGGACGAGCCTCGTTCAGGGCGGCCTGCTCGGCCGGCGTCGCCTTCCTCCAGTGCACCAGGTCGGTGCTCCGGTAGAGGCCGCACTGGGCGGCGGTGTGGGCGCCGTCGCGGATGGCGTCCTTGGTCCAGCACGCGGCGTACAGGACCGAACCGTGGACCTGCTCCACGTTGGAGTGCACACCCGGGTTGAGGTGGGAACCGCTCCAGGTGGAGCCGAAGTCCTTCGACACGCGGAAGAAGCCCTTCGGGCTGTCCGAGACGCGGTTGTTCGCCACCGCGATCAGGGTGCCGCCACCGAGGACCAGGAGCTCGTACCCCCCGGAGTCATCGGCGGACCTCGGCACCCGCTTCGGTGGGGTGATGTCCACCCATCCGCCGGCGTGGATGCTCCGCCGGATCCAGCCGTAGTTGCTCGCGACGACGACGTAGTCGCCGGCGACCCCGACGGTGCAGGGCCCCTTCGTCCGGCAGCGGAGCTCCTCCTGGGGGATCGGCCAGTCGCCCCAGGTCCGCCCCGCATCCGTGGAGACCCGCATGGGGCCGGTGGGCCCGGACTCCAGTTGACCGTCCTTCAGCGGCACGAACAGCAGACCGCCCGGCAGCGCGTGCATGTCGGAGCGGGA
>DATJGA010000264.1:0-3756 GCA_035495395.1 Mycobacteriales bacterium
GGCTCGGGCGTCGTCGTGCTCCCCTGCGGCGCGGGCAAGACCCTCGTCGGCGCGGCCGCGATGGCCCGCGCGTCCGCGACGACGCTGATCCTCGTCACCAACACCGTGAGCGGCCGGCAGTGGAAGCACGAGCTCGTGAAGCGCACCTCGCTCACCGAGGAGGAGATCGGCGAGTACTCCGGGGAGAAGAAGGAGATCAAGCCGGTCACCATCGCGACGTACCAGATCATGACGACGCGGCGGAAGGGCGAGTACACGCACCTCGAGCTGTTCGGCGCCCGCGACTGGGGCCTGGTCGTGTACGACGAGGTGCACCTGCTCCCCGCGCCGGTGTTCCGGATGACCGCCGACCTGCAGTCGCGGCGCCGGCTCGGGCTGACCGCCACCCTCATCCGCGAGGACGGGCGGGAGGGCGACGTGTTCAGCCTCATCGGCCCGAAGCGGTACGACGCGCCCTGGAAGGACATCGAGGCGCAGGGCTACATCGCGCCGGCCGACTGCACCGAGGTGCGGGTGACGATGACCGACGCGGAGCGGCTGGCCTACGCCACGTCGGAGCCGGAGGAGCGGTACAAGGTGGGCGCCACCGCGCGCACCAAGCTGGCGGTGGTGCGCAAGCTCGTCGAGCGGCACAAGGACGACCAGGTGCTCGTCATCGGCGCCTACCTCGACCAGATCGACGAGCTGGGACGCGAGCTGGACATGCCGGTCATCCAGGGGTCGACGAAGAACGCCGAGCGCGAGCAGCTGTACGAGGCCTTCCGCACCAAGGAGATCCCTGGCCTCGTCGTCTCGAAGGTCGCGAACTTCTCCATCGACCTGCCCGAGGCGGCCGTCGCCATCCAGGTGTCCGGCACGTTCGGCTCGCGGCAGGAGGAGGCGCAGCGGCTCGGCCGGGTGCTGCGCCCCAAGGCCGACGGCCGCAGCGCGCACTTCTACACGGTGGTCAGCCGCGACACCGTCGACCAGGAGTACGCCGCGCACCGCCAGCGGTTCCTCGCCGAGCAGGGGTACCCGTACACGATCGTCGACGCGGACGACGTGCTCGCCGGGGAGTAGGTCCTACGAGGTCGGGACCTTCGTGCGGAGCCGCGACCGCCGTACCGGGCGAACACTGGGGGCATGACCGGAGCTGACACCCGGGCAGTGCGCGGCGGCCGCGAGGACCTGCGCGGCCTGGGGGTGCACGCCCCGCCCATCGACCTGTCCACGACGAACCCGCTGCCGTCCCTGGAGGAGGGCGGGGAGTCGTACGACTCGCTCGCCGCCGGCGGGGCGCCCACCTCGGGCGGCCCGGTCTACCAGCGGTTGTGGAACCCCACGGTGGCGCGCTTCGAGGAGGCCCTCGCCGGCCTCGAGGGCGCCGAGGGCGCGGTCGCGTTCGCCACCGGCATGGCCGCGCTGTCGGCGACGCTCGTCGCCTGCGTGCACGCCGGCACACCGCACGTCGTCGCCGTCACCCCCCTGTACGGCGGGAGCGACCACATCCTCACGACGAACCTCCTCGGCACCCGGGTGACCTGGGTGGAGCAGCCCGACGAGGTGGCCGCGGCGCTGTGCCCGGACACGGGCATGGTCGTGGTGGAGACGCCGGGCAACCCCACCCTGAACCTGGTGGACCTGCGCGCCCTCGTCGCCGCGGCAGGGCCGGTGCCCGTCCTCGTGGACAACACCTTCGCGACCCCGGTGCTGCAGCTCCCCCTGGAGCACGGGGCGACCCTCGTGCTGCACAGCGCGACCAAGTACCTCGGCGGGCACGGCGACGTCATGGGCGGCGTGGTCGCGGGGCCGCAGGAGTGGGTGGCCCGGCTGCGCCAGGTGCGGACGCTCACCGGCGCGCTGCTGCACCCGCAGGCGGCGTACCTGCTGCACCGCGGGCTGCAGACCCTGCCGGTGCGGGTGCGCGCCCAGCAGGCGTCGGCGGTGCTGCTCGCCGCCAAGCTGGCGACGCACCGCTGCGTGGAGCGGGTGCTGATCCCCGAGGGCGACCTGGTCGGGCCGGGCCGGCAGATGAGCGGCCCCGGGTCGACGTTCTCCTTCGAGGTCGTCGGCGGCTACGAGCCGGCCCGCCGGGTGGTGGAGGCCTGCCGGCTCGCGACCCTCGCGGTGTCCCTGGGGGGCACCGAGACGCTCATCCAGCACCCGGCGTCGCTGACGCACCGGCCCGTCGTGGCCGAGCGGCGCCCCGGCGCCGGGCTCATCCGCGTGTCGGTGGGCCTGGAGGACGTCGGGGAGCTGGCGGAGGACCTGCTGCAGGCGCTCGACCAGGCGTAGCCCTCAGCGGGCGTGCGCCACGAGGTCCTGGTAGTCGGGGTGCTTGTCGATCCAGGCCTTGGTGAACTCGCAGCGCGGGATCACCTGCTCGCCGCGGGCCCGGACGTCGTCCAGCACCGCGCGCACCAGCCGCCCGGCCAGGCCCCGCCCCTGGAAGGCCTCGTCGACCTCGGTGTGCGTGACGACGACGGTGCGGCCGTGCGTCTCCGTGAACGAGTGCCCCGCGACCTCGCCGTCGACGGTCAGCTCGTAGTCCCCCTCGCGGCGGGTCACCTCGACGCCCATCAGGCGCACCCCACCGACGAGCAGGTCGCGGCGTCGCGCAGCACGCGCCACCGCCCGTCCCGGCGCACCAGCCGCACGAGCAGCGGGGTCGGCGTGCCGTCGCGGGTCAGCGTCACGGCGGCGGTGGCCGTGCGCTGGTCGTGGTGCACGGCACCCAGGTGCAGGCCGATGCGCAGCTGGTCGGCCCGTGCCTGCGCGGTCGCTTGCCGCAGGTCCTGGCACAGCTCGTCGCGGGAGCGGGTGTCGCTGACGTCGCCGGCCGGGACGGAGAACTCCAGGTAGTCGGCGCAGTCGCCGAACACCGCGGCCTGCACCCAGCGCAGCGCGGTCCCGCCAGGGGTCCGCAGCCGGCGCAGGTCCACCGACGCCACCAGCCCGATCCCGAGGATCAGCGCGTTGACGACGACGAGCAGCAGCAGCCGCTGCCGACGCGCCCGCCGCAGCAGGGCGGGGTCGGGTTCGGGCAGCACCAGGTCATCCTCCCCGAAGCCCGGGAACGCGAACGGGCGGCCCTCCCGGAGGAGGACCGCCCGTCGTACAGCGGGTCGGACTAGAAGTCCATGACACGCGACTTCTTCGGCCCTTCGCTCGCTACGCCAGACCTCGCTGCGCTCGGCCTACCTCCGCGAGCTCCGGTTCTCAGAAGTCCATGTCGCCCATGCCGCCGCCGCCACCCGGGGCCGCGGAGGCCTTCTCGGGCTTGTCGGCGATGACGGCCTCGGTGGTCAGGAACAGCGCCGCGATGGACGCCGCGTTCTGCAGCGCCGAGCGGGTGACCTTCGCCGGGTCGAGGATGCCGGTGGCGATCATGTCGACGTACTCGCCGGTGGCGGCGTTGAGGCCCTGGCCCACGGGGAGGTTGCGGACCTTCTCCACCACGACGCCGCCCTCGAGGCCGGCGTTGATCGCGATCTGCTTGATCGGGGCCTCGAGCGCCAGCTTCACGATGTTGGCGCCGGTGGCCTCGTCACCGACCAGGTCGAGCTTCTCGAACGCCGTGGTCGACGCCTGCAGCAGGCAGACGCCACCGCCGGCGACGATGCCCTCCTCGACGGCCGCCTTCGCGTTGCGGACGGCGTCCTCGATGCGGTGCTTGCGCTCCTTGAGCTCGACCTCGGTGGCCGCGCCGACCTTGATGACGGCCACGCCGCCGGCCAGCTTGGCGAGGCGCTCCTGGAGCTTCTCGCGGTCGTAGTC
>DATJGA010000265.1:0-2739 GCA_035495395.1 Mycobacteriales bacterium
CTGGCGTCGCTGCGCGGCGCGCTCGGCGACCCCGAGGTCATCACCGTGAAGGGCAACCACTCCTGGCTGCTGTCCGACCCGCGCGTCTTCGGCGAGATCATGACCAACGTCGTCGGCCTCGTCCGCGCCGACGAGTCCCCCGCCGCCTGACGGCGAGCCGGGCTCACTGCCAGCCGTAGTGCTCCCGCAGCTCGGCGGCGACCCGGTCGAACCGCGCGCGGTCGAGAGCGGCGCCCTCCCGTCGTACCTTGCGGTCGCCGACGGCCAGGACGCGGTCGAGGCGCACCCAGCTGGGCCGGCCCTCGCGGTCCCAGGCGCCGGTGCCCAGCGCCATCAACCCCCGCTCGCCCTCGCGCTCGGCGTTGCTCGAGAGCATCAGCCCGAGCAGGCGGCGGCCGTCGCGGCCGACGACGAGCACCGGACGGTCCTTGCCGCGGCGCCGGTCCTCCTCGTACGGGACCCAGGTCCAGACCACCTCGCCGGGGTCGGCATCCCCGTCGCGGCTCGGGGCGTACCAGATCTGCCGGTGTCCCGCGGGGTGCGGCCGGGCCGGGGTGCGGGCTCGCACGGGACCGAGCAGCACACGCGCCGCGAGGTCCCGCCAGGCCGTCATGGGCTCTCCCACCACCCGGTCGGCTAGAGGTACTCGACGCGGACGGACTCGGTGGTCGGGCGGGACTGGCAGGTGAGCACGACGCCGGCCTCGAGCTCCTCGGGCTCGAGGGCGTAGTTGACGTCCATCTGCACCTCGCCCTCCACGAGCCGCGCCCGGCAGGTGCCGCAGACGCCGCCGCGGCAGGCGTACGGCGCGTCGGCCCGCACGCGGAGCACCCCGTCGAGCACCGTCTCGCCGGGCGACAGGTGGGTCGACGTCGTGCGACCCCCGAGCACGGCGGTCAGCTCGGTCCCCTCGGGCGGCTGGACCACGGGCCGCGGCGGTTGCCCCTCGGGGTGGAACAGCTCGACGTGCACGCTGGTGGCTCCCGCGTCGGCCAGCACCTTGCGCGCGCCCTCGACGAGGCCGAACGGGCCGCACAGGTACCACGCGTCGACGCCCTGCCCGAACGCGTCGACGAGCCTGCGCAGCCGGTCGCCCTCGAGCCGGCCGGTCACCAGGTCGGAGCCCTGCTGCTCGCCGCTGAGCACGTGCACCACCTGGAACCGCTCCGGGTGCACGTCCTTGAGGTCGGCGACCTCGTCGACGAGCATCGCCCCGCGGCTGGTGCGGTTGCCGTAGAGCAGCAGCACCTCGGCGCCCTCGGCCAGCGCCGTCGCTGCCACGGACAGCAGCGGCGTGATGCCCGAGCCGGCCGCGATGAGGCCGAACCGCTTGCCCTGCAAGGCTTCTCGCGGCCCGAAGCTGCCCAGCGGCGGGAGCACGTCGAGCTCGTCGCCGACCTCGAGGTCGTCGCACAGCCAGGTCGACATGAGCCCGCTGCGCTTGATGCCGACCCGCAGCGCGCCGCCGACAGGCGAGCACACCGAGTAGGTCCGCCGTACCTCCTGGTCGTCGAACCAGGGGCGCAGCGTGAGGTGCTGACCGGCGTGGAAGACGTAGTCCGCCGCCAGCTCAGCGGGGACCTCGAAGGTGACCGCCACGGCGTCGTCGGTCAGCCGGTCGACCGCCGCGACCCGCAGCGGGTGGAAGTCGGCCAACTCAGTGCGCCTTGAAGTGCTCGAACGGCTCGCGGCACGACCGGCAGCGGTGCAGCGCCTTGCACGCCGTCGCGCCGAACCGCGACAGCTCCTCGGTGTCGCGGGACCCGCACCGCGGGCAGGTCAGCGGGCCGCTCAGCGGCACGAAGACCGGGCCGGGCGGGGCGACGCCGTGCTCGGCGAGCGCCGCCTTCCCCTTCTCCGACATCCAGTCGGTCGTCCACGCCGGCGACAGCACCGTCTCCACCTGGACCTCGTCGTACCCGTGAGCGCGCAGCAGCGCCTCGACGTCCTCGCGGATCGTGTCGAGCGCCGGGCACCCGCTGTACGTCGGGGTGAGCTGCACCCGGACCGAGCGACCGTCCGCGACGTAGCCCCGCACGATGCCGAGGTCGTCGAGGGTGAGGAACGGCAGCTCCGGGTCGGGCAGCGACCGCACCAGCCCCTCGACGTCGACGAGCTGGGTCACCAGGACGCCCCCGGGTGGGCGCGGTGCAGCGACTGCATCTCGGCGAGCAGGTACCCGAGGTGCTCGGTGTGGTGGCCGTGCCGACCGCCGGTCGGGCGCCAGGTGGGCGCCGGCTGCTCGAGGGTCGCCCGCGCGAGCACCGGCAGCACGGTGGCCCGCCACGGCGCCTCGAGCGCGGGGTCCTGCTCGAACAGCTCGTAGGAGTACGGCCAGACCTCCTCGAGCCCGGCCTGCACCCGGAGGTGCGACTCCTCGGTGCCGTCCCCGAGCCGCACGACCCAGGACGAGGCGTGGTCGAGGTGGTAGCGCGCCTCCTTGAGCGCGCGCGCGGCGACGCCGGACAGCAGCAGGTCGGGGGAGAACAGCAGCGACTCCCACGCCAGCACCTGCCAGGCGGAGAAGAGCAGCTGCCGGCACATGGTCTGGCCGAAGTCGCCGTTGGGGAGCTCGACGAGCAGGCAGTTGCGGAACTCCGGCTCCAGCCGGGTGTAGGCCAGCTCGTCCTCGTCGCCGATCCCGGCGTACAGGGTGCGCGCGACGCCGAGCAGGTCGAGGGAGATGTTGAGCAGCGCGACGTCCTCCTCGAGCGTCGGCGCCCGGGAGGCCCACTCGGC
>DATJGA010000266.1:0-2543 GCA_035495395.1 Mycobacteriales bacterium
CCGGGCCGGTGCTTCGTGCCGGTGTGGTTCCAGCTGGTGGGGAACAGGAAGAGCAGCGCGACCACGAGCAGCGTGAGCACGAGGACGAGCGCGTTCCGCGCGCCCTGCGTCACCACGCACCCGCCGCGCGGGCGCTGTCGAGGGCGGACTGCAGCGAGCTCCGGTACCCGTCGGAGGTGTACGTCGCCCCCGAGACCGTGTCGATCTGCGCGCTCTGCGCCTGCAGCGTCTCGTCGTCGAGCTGCGGGATCGCGTAGTCGTTGATCTGCCGGTCGGTGCTGCTGCCCCGCGGGTAGTCGATCGCCTCCGCCTTGACGATCCGGTGGCTGCGGATGGTGATCTGCACCTGCACCGGCCCGTACCGGGTGTCGACCGACTGGCCGTTGACGACGACGCTCGGCGCCGTGGTCGCCCTCGGCTTCGGGGGCGCGCTCGTGCGCGTCGCGGTCGGCCGGTGCGTCGCGTGTCGGGTGGCCCTGGCGGAGGGCGTCGCGGTCGCGCGTCGCGGGGCGGGGGTGGTGGCCCGCGGAGCCGCGTGCGGCGTCGGCGAGAGCAGCACGCCCGCCGGGGCTGCCGGCGCGCCGCTCACGGTCGCGACGTGCGCGCTGCGGCTGAGCGAGGCGACGAGGACGGCACCGGTCAGCCCGCACATGACGAGCACGGGTCCCTGCCTCATCGGGGGCTCACCACGTGAACCGCTCCAGGTGCAGCTGCTCCGGAGGCAGGCCGGCGCGCGCGGCGGTGTCGGCGACCGCCTCCATCCACGTGTCGGGTCCGCACACGAACACGTCGGTCTGCGACAGGTGCGGCACCAGCTGGTGCAGGGCCAGGACGTCGTCCACGACGCCGCCGCGCGGCAGCCACGACGCGGCGCCGCCCGAGCGCGGCCCGACGAGGTAGTGCAGGTCGACGCCGCGGGCCACCGCGAGCTCCTCGAGCTCGTCCCGCAGGACCAGGTCGTCGGCCGTGCGGACCCGGTAGACGAACACCGCGCGGCCGGGCGTGATCGCGAGGTCCTCCAGCAGCGCCTTCAGCGGCGTGACCCCGATCCCGCAGGCGAGGAACGCGACCCGCTCCCACGTGCGGTCCTCGCCGGTGAGCCGGCCGTACGGGCCCTCGACCAGCACCCGTGTGCCCGGACGCAGCCGGGCCAGCCGGCCGCTGCCGTCGCCGAGGTCCTTCGCGGTGATCTGGATGCGGTCGCGCCTCGGCGCGGCGGACAGCGAGTACGGGTTCCCGCGCGACCAGCCGGGGCCGTCCATGAACCGCCAGACGAAGAACTGGCCGGCGCGCACCGGGAGCCGGTGCAGCCCGCGCCCGCCCATGTGCACGGTCACGACGTCGTCGCTCTCGCGGACGACCGAGGTCACCGTGATGCCGTGCCGCACGGTCCGGTACGCCGGGAGGCCGACCCGGAAGACCAGCACCGCGCCGGCGGCGACGGCGTAGCTCCCCCACCAGTACGTCCGGGCCAGGGGGGAGGAGACGAAGTCGGCGCCGGTCCACAGCTCGTGCGGGATCGACAGCGCGATGCCGAGGTAGGCGTACAGGTGCAGCAGGTGCCACGACTCGTAGCGCAGCGCCCGTCGGGCCAGCCGCACCGAGGTGACCGCGACGACCGTCAGCGCGACGGTCGCCGCGAGGGCCAGGACCATCCCGCCGTACGTCGAGACGAGGGTCCACGCCTCCCGCAGCACGTTGACGTGGTCGGCCAGGGCGTAGCCGGCGGTGATCAGCCCGACGTGCACGAGCAGCAGGTCGAACGACCAGAAGCCGACGAGCCGGTGCCGGCGGACGAGCTCGTCCTGGCCGTAGCTGCGCTCCACCAGCGGCACCCGGGCCATGAGGAAGACCTGGATCAGCAGCAGGTCGGCCGACACCAGACCGCTCAGCCGGCCGAGGGAGGTGAGGGCCGCGGCCCAGCCCGAGCCGAGGTCCTGCGCGCCGCGCCCCGAGACCCAGAGCGCGAGCACGACGAGCGCGGTCGACCAGCACGCCGCACCGACCGCGTCGCGCCACCACAGCGGGACCGGCCGGAGCCGGCTGCGCTGCGGCGCGGGGCGCACGGTCGTGGCCGTCACCGCGTCTCCTTCGATCGGGGGGTACGTCGAAGGGTCGTCCGGCTTTCTTAGGCCTTCCTTGGAGCGAGCGGCAGGACGAGCTCGAAGACGGCCCCCGCGGACGACGGGACGAGCCGCAGCCGGCCGCCGTGCCGGTTCGCGACGTCGTGCGTGAGCGCCAGCCCGAGGCCGTAGTGGGTGCGGCCGGCCCGGTGCCCGCCGGAGTGGAACCGGGTGAGCACGTGCCGCTGCTGGTCGTGCGGCACGCCGGGTCCGGTGTCCGAGACGCGCAGCACCACCTCGCTGCGGCGGGGCCGGACCTCGACGCGCACCTCGCCGCCCGTCGGGGTGTGGTCGACGGCGTTGTCGACGAGCGAGACCAACGCGCGGCGCAGGGCTGCCGGTGCGCCGAGCACCGCCACCGGAGCAGGCGCGGACAGCACGAGCTGCACGCCCGCCGCCTCGGCGTGCGCGCCCGCGCTG
>DATJGA010000267.1:0-8149 GCA_035495395.1 Mycobacteriales bacterium
GCTCCGCGGCACCCGCTTCGACGCGGTCGTCAGCAGCCCCCTCGAGCGCTGCGTCGAGACGGCCTTCACGGCCACCGGCAGCGAGGTCGTCGTCGACGAGCGGCTGGGGGAGTGCCGGTACGGCGACTGGACCGGCAAGCCGCTGAAGGAGCTCGCGAAGACCCCGCTGTGGAAGGTCGTGCAGCAGCACCCGAGCGCGGCGGTGTTCCCGAACGGCGAGGCGCTGCGCGACGTGCAGAACCGGGCGGTGGCCGCCGTACGGGACTGGAACGCCCGGCTCGGCCCCGACGCCACCTGGCTCGCCTGCTCGCACGGCGACGTCATCAAGAGCGTCGTCGCGGATGCCCTCGGGCTGCACCTGGACCAGTTCCAGCGGCTCGTCGTCGACCCGTGCTCGCTCACCGTCATCACGTACGGCGAGACCCGGCCCTTCGTGCAGCGCCTCAACGACACGGGCAGCAGCGCCCTGCCCGCGCGGTCCCACCGGCGCCGTCGGCGGAGCAGCGACGCCGCGGTCGGCGGCGGGGCCGGCGCTTAGGCTGACGGCATGCCGAGGCAGGTGTTCGTGTTCGACCCGCCGGAGCGGTTCGTCGCGGGGACGGTGGGGCTCCCGGGGGAGCGGACGTTCTTCCTGCAGGCCTCCGGCGGCGGTCGCACGGTGAGCGTCGCGCTCGAGAAGGTGCAGGTGCGCGTCCTCGCCGAGCGCCTCGAGGCGCTGCTCGACACCGTCCAGCGGGCCGGTGGGGCCACCGGCGACCCGGTCGAGGACTACGAGCCGCTCGACACGCCGGTCGAGGAGGAGTTCCGGGTCGGCAACATGGGCCTGGCCTGGGACGGCGACGCCGAGCTGTGCGTCATCGAGGCCATGGCGCAGGTCGGCGAGGACGCCGAGACCGAGGTCGAGCCGCTCACCGACGCCGACGAGGGCCCCGACGCGCTCCGCGTGCGGATCACGGCCGGGATGGCCCGGGGCTTCGTCCAGCGCGCCCTGCGCGTGGTGGCCGCCGGCCGGCCGCCCTGCCCTCTGTGCGGGCTGCCGCTCGACACCGAGGGCCACGTGTGCCCCCGCCAGAACGGGCACCGCCGCTGACCGACGACGCGCTCCACCTGCTCCGCTCGGGCACGCTGACCGTCGAGGGGCGGCTCGTCGACGCGAGCAACGCCACGCTGTACTGCGCGCTGGAGCTCGACGGGATCACCGCCGCGTGCGTCTACAAGCCGGTCCGCGGCGAGCGGCCGCTGTGGGACTTCCCCGACGGGACGCTGGCCGGCCGGGAGGTGGCGACCTACCTCGTCAGCGACGTCACCGGCTGGGGCCTGGTGCCGCCGACGGTGCTCCGCGACGGCCCCTTCGGGCCGGGGATGTGCCAGCTGTGGGTCGACGTCGTCGACGGGGTCGACCTGCGCGAGCTCGCCGGCAGCGACCACCCGGACCTGCAGCGCATGGTGCTCCTGGACGCCGTGGTGAACAACGCCGACCGCAAGGGCGGGCACCTGCTCCCCACGGAGGAGGGTCGGGTGCTCGGCGTCGACCACGGCGTCTGCTTCGCCGCGAGCGACAAGCTGCGCACGCTGCTGTGGCAGTGGGCGGGGGAGCCCCTGTCGGACGAGGCGGTCGAGGCCCTGCAGCTGCTGCGGGCCTGCCTCGACGACCGGCTCGGTGTCGCGCTCAGCGAGCTGCTCACCCGCCGCGAGGTCCGCGCCACCACCACCCGGGTCGAGCGGCTCCTGGCGCAGGGGTGCTACCCGTACCCCTCGGAGGACTGGCCGGCCGTCCCGTGGCCGCCGTTCTGACTCAGAAGCCGAGGTTGATGCAGCCGGCGCTGCGGCCGAGCTTGTACAGGCCCGCCTTGTCGCCGCTCTGCAGCCCGTAGAGGGTCCGCTGCAGGACCGGGTACATGAGCTGGTGGCTGTTGCCGACGTGCGCCAGGCCGGCCGCGTGCGCCAGCTCGTGCAGCAGCGTCGTCTTCCAGGAGACCCCGCCGGTGAGCGGCAGGTGGTTGGTGCGGTCCAGCGCGATCACGGCCGCCTTCGTCGCGGCGACCTGGACGCCGTTGAGGGTGATGCCGAAGTACGCGGTGCGCGTCATGCCCAGCACGGCCGACGGCTGGCCGCGGAGCAGGTCGCTGTGGCTGCCGTCGGTCCACCCGATGAGGACGGGGCGGATGCCGACCGAGCTCTTCGGCAGCCAGGCGCTGGTCGGCGTCGAGGTGGTGGGTCCGTCGTAGACCCAGCGGATCCCGGTGGCGTACGACACCGCCGACACGGCCTGCTTCACGACGGTGAGGGCCCCGCTCGGCGCACCCGAGGTCCGGAAGCGCCAGTGGATGGCCGCGCAGGGGTTCCAGCGGACCGGCTTGCCCCCGACGTAGCTCGAGAACTTGTAGAGCGACGTGGTCGACGTGGTGGCCGTGGAGCCGATGACGGGGGCGGCGTCCGACCAGGTGACGGTCGGCACCGACGCGGGCACGGCGACGGGCGAGGAGGCGGACAGACCGGCCACGGCGAGGACGCCCGCGGTCACCGCGCCGGCGAGTGCGAGGGGGAGTCGGAAGGCCATCACGCCTTGGATCTCGGGGCAATCGGACCAAAGGGATTCACCCGGTCGTGTGGTAAGTCGGCCCTACTACGCTGGCCGCCATGCGCTCCTGGCCGGCCGTCGACGTCCCGCGGCTGCCGCCCCCGGGCTCACCGCTGACCCTCCAGGTGCACGACACCTCCCGTGGCGGCAAGGTCGAGCTGTCCCCTGAGGAAGGGGTGGCCCGGCTGTACGTCTGCGGGATCACGCCGTACGACGCGACGCACCTGGGGCACGCGGCGACCTACCTCGCGTTCGACACCCTCGTCCGGGTCTGGCACGACCAGGGCCACGAGGTCCGGTACGTCCAGAACGTCACCGACATCGACGACCCGCTGCTCGAGCGCGCGGCCCGCGACGGCGTCCGCTGGGAGGACGTCGCGGAGCGCGAGACCGAGCTCTTCCGCAGCGACATGGCGGCGCTCCGGGTGCTGCCCCCCACCTGGTACGTCGGGGCGGTCGAGGCGATGGACGAGATCGCCGCCATGGTCGGCCGGCTGCAGGCGCTGGGGGCGACCTACGCGGTGGACGGCGACCTCTACTTCTCCGTCGCCGCCGCCGAGCGCTTCGGCAGCGTGAGCCACCTCGGGCACGAGGAGATGCTGCGGCTGTCAGCGGAGCGCGGCGGTGACCCCGACCGCCCGGGCAAGAAGGACCCCCTCGACAGCCTGCTGTGGATGCAGCAGCGGGCGGGCGAGCCCGGCTGGCCGTCGGCGTTCGGCCCGGGCCGCCCCGGCTGGCACGTCGAGTGCACCGCGATGGCGCTGAACCGGCTCGGTGACCGGATCGACGTGCAGGGCGGCGGGTCCGACCTGGCCTTCCCGCACCACGAGCTGTCCGCGGCCGAGGCCGAGGTGGCGACCGGCGCCACGCCGTTCGCCCGCGCCTACGTGCACGCCGGGATGGTCGGCCTGGACGGCGAGAAGATGAGCAAGTCGCTGGGCAACCTGGTGTTCGTCTCCCGGCTCGTCGCGGCCGGGCACGAGCCGGGCGCGCTGCGGCTGGCGCTGCTCGCGCGGCACTACCGGCAGGACCGGATGTGGACCGACGCCGAGCTCACTGCCGGCGAGGAGCGGCTCGCCCGGTGGCGGGCCGGGGTCGCCCGCGAGAGCGGCCCGTCGGGCGACGCGCTGCTGGCCGCCGTACGCGAGGCCCTGTACGACGACCTGGACACGCCGGTGGCGCTGGCCGCGGTCGACGCCTGGTGCGCGACGGACGGGGCCGACGCGGACGCACCGGCGCTCGTCACGCAGCTCGTCGACGCCCTGCTCGGCGTCGCTCTCTAGGGCGGGTCCTGGCGGCGCAGGAAGCGCTCGAACTCCTTGGCGATGGCCTCGCCGCTCGCCTCGGGCAGGTCCTCCTCGGGCTCGCGCTCCTCGAGCGAGGCGACGTACTCCGCGACGTCGGAGTCCTCTGCCGCCAGCTCGTCGACCTGGCGCTCCCAGGCACGCGCCTCCTCGGGCAGGTCGCCCAGCGGGATCGGCACGTCGAGCAGGTCCTCCACGCGGCGCAGCAGGGCGATCGTCGCCTTCGGGCACGGGGGCTGGTGCACGTAGTGCGGCACGGCGGCCCAGAAGGACACCGCCGGCACCCGGGCCCGTTCGCACGCGTCCTGGAGCACCCCGACGATCCCGGTCGGCCCCTCGTACCGGCTGTGCTCGAGCCCCAGCTGTGCCGCGAGCCCGGGGTCGGACGAGGTGCCGCTCACCGGCACCGGCCGGGTGTGCGGCGTGTCCGCGAGCAGCGCGCCCAGGGTGACGACCTCGGCCACGCCCAGCGCCGCCGCCGCCGCGATGAGCTCCTCGCAGAAGCCGCGCCAGCGCATGTTGGGCTCGACGCCCCGCACGAGGACCAGGTCGCGCTCGGCACCGGGGACGCGGGCCGCCAGGAAGCGGGTGGTGGGCCAGGAGATGCGCCGGGTGGTGCCGTCCTCGAGGGCCACGGTGGGCCGGTTGACCTGGAAGTCGTAGTACTCGTCGGGGTCGAGGGCCCAGGCCTCGGTCGCGTCCCAGACGTCGGCCAGGTGCTCCACCGCGTCGGTGGCCGCGTCCCCGGCGTCGTTCCAGCCCTCGAACGCCGCGACGAGGATCGGCGCGCGCAGCGGGGGCTGGAGGTCGGGGAGGCTCACTCGGGAGGGACGCCCTTGCCCGTGGTGTGCACGACGAGCACGTCGCAGTTGGCCTTGTGCGTGATGTTGGCCGGCACCGAGCCGAGGAGCCGCCCGGCGAGGCTGTTCAGCCCCCGGTTGCCGACGACGAGCAGGTCGACGCCGCGGCGCAGCGCCTCGTCGGTCAGCGCGTCCACGGGGTCGCCCTCGACGGCGACCGTCTCGATCTTGGTGGCGCCGACCCCGCGCGCGCGGTCCGCGGCGTCGCGCAGCACGTCCTCGGCGGGTGCGGAGCCGGAGACCTTGTACGCCTCGTCGCCGAGGTGGTCCTTCGCGTCCTGGATCTCGCGCGAGCTCATCGGCCGGTACGCCGTGAGCAGCACCAGCGTCGCGTCCGCGTCCGCGGCGACCTTGGCCGCCCGGTCGACCGCCCGGAAGGACGAGGCCGAGCCGTCGGTACCGACCATCACCGTGCTGTAGCTGCCGCTCACGCACCCTCCCGGGCCTCGTCACCTGGACCTCAGCGGCAACCTACCCCGCGAGGGGGAAAGGGCACGGACCCGCCGGTAGACTCCCGGTGTGTCCGGACCCGATCTGCTCAGTGCCCTCCGCCAGCGCGTCGTCGTCGCCGACGGGGCGATGGGCACGATGCTGCAGGCCCAGGACCTGACCCTCGACGACTTCGAGGGCCACGAGGGCTGCAACGAGGTGCTCAACCTCACGCGGCCGGACGTCGTGCGCAACGTCCACGACGCGTACTTCGAGGTCGGCGTCGACGCGGTCGAGACGAACACCTTCGGGTCCAACTGGGCGGCACTCGGTGAGTACGACCTCACCGACAAGATCGGCAGCACCGCGCTCGCCGCGGCCCGCGTCGCCCGCGAGGCCGCGGACGCCTGGAGCACGCCCGACCGCCCGCGCTGGGTGATCGGCTCCGTCGGGCCGGGCACCAAGCTCCCCACGCTCGGCCACGCGCCGTACGCCGTGCTCCGCGACGGCTACCAGGAGCAGGTCGAGGCGATGCTCGAGGGCGGTGTCGACGCGGTCCTCGTGGAGACCTGCCAGGACCTGCTGCAGGCCAAGGCCGCCGTGGTCGGGGCCCGCCGGGCGATGACCGCCCACGGCCGGTCCGTCCCGGTGATCGCCCAGGTCACCGTCGAGCTGACCGGCACCATGCTGCTCGGGTCGGAGATCGGCGCCGCGCTCACCGCGCTCGAGCCGCTGGGCATCGACGTCATCGGCATGAACTGCGCGACCGGTCCGGCCGAGATGGGCGAGCACCTGCGGTACCTCGCCCAGCACGCCCGCGTGCCCCTGTCGGTGATGCCGAACGCCGGCCTGCCCGTCCTCGGCAAGCACGGCGCGGAGTACCCGCTGGCCCCGGCCCAGCTGGCCGAGGCGCTGGCGACCTTCGCCCGCGAGCACGGCGTCGGCCTCGTCGGCGGCTGCTGCGGCACCACGCCCGAGCACCTCAAGGCGGTCGTCGACGCGCTGCAGGGGCAGCCCGTCGTACCCCGCTCGCCGGTCGTGGAGCCCTCCGCGTCCTCGCTCTACGCGAGCGTGCCGTTCCAGCAGGACGCAGGCGTGCTCATGGTGGGGGAGCGCACCAACACCAACGGCTCCAAGGCCTTCCGCGACGCGCTGCTGGCGGCCGACTGGGAGAAGGTCGTCGACATCGCCCGCGAGGCGGTCCGCGAGGGCGCCCACCTCATCGACCTCTGCGTCGACTACGTCGGGCGCGACGGCGCGATCGACATGCGCGACGCCGCGTCCCGGCTGGCGACGGCCAGCACCCTGCCGATCGTGCTCGACTCCACCGAGCCCCCGGTCATCGAGGCCGGCCTGGAGTGCCTGGGCGGGCGCGCGGTCATCAACTCGGTGAACTTCGAGGACGGCGACGGGCCCGAGAGCCGGTTCCGCCGGGTCATGCCGATCGTCAAGGAGCACGGTGCCGCGGTCGTCGCGCTCACCATCGACGAGGAGGGCCAGGCCCGCACCGCGGAGACCAAGGTCGCGATCGCGGAGCGGATCGTCGACTGCCTCGTGCAGGAGTACGGCATGGACGAGGCCGACGTCCTCGTCGACTGCCTCACCTTCACGCTGGCGACCGGCCAGGAGGAGTCGCGCCGCGACGGGCTCGAGACGATCGAGGCGATCCGGTTGCTCAAGGAGCGCCGGCCCCGCGTCGGCACGACGCTGGGCCTGTCGAACATCTCCTTCGGCCTCAAGCCGGTCGCGCGCGTGGTCCTCAACTCGGTGTTCCTGCACGAGTGCCAGAAGGCCGGGCTGACCAGCGCGATCGTGCACGCCTCGAAGATCCTGCCGATGAACCGGATCCCCGAGGACCAGCGCGAGTGCGCGCTCGACCTCGTCTACGACCGGCGCCGTGACGGCTACGACCCGCTGACCCGGTTCCTCGAGCTGTTCGAGAACGTCGAGAGCGCGGGCACGGCCGAGTCCCGCCTCGACGCGCTGCTGGCCCTGCCGCTCGAGGAGCGACTGCGCCGCCGGATCATCGACGGCGAGAAGACCGGGCTCACCGACGACCTCGACGCCGCGATGGCCGAGGGGCGCAAGCCGCTCGACATCGTCAACGACACCCTGCTCGACGGCATGAAGACCGTCGGCGAGCTGTTCGGCTCCGGCGAGATGCAGCTGCCCTTCGTGCTGCAGTCCGCCGAGGTGATGAAGGCCGCCGTGGCGCACCTCGAGCCGCACATGGAGAAGGTCGAGGGGCAGGCCGGCAAGGGCACCATCGTGCTGGCGACGGTGAAGGGCGACGTCCACGACATCGGCAAGAACCTCGTCGACATCATCCTGAGCAACAACGGCTACTCCGTCGTGAACCTCGGCATCAAGCAGCCCGTCACCGCGATCCTCGAGGCCGCGGAGGAGAGCAGCGCCGACGCGATCGGCATGAGCGGGCTGCTCGTGAAGTCGACGGTGGTGATGAAGGAGAACCTCGAGGAGATGAACGCCCGGGGCATCGCCTCCGACTACCCCGTCATCCTCGGCGGTGCCGCCCTCACCCGCGCGTACGTCGAGAACGACCTCGCCGAGGTCTTCCACGGCGAGGTGCGGTACGCCCGCGACGCGTTCGAGGGCCTGCGCCTCATGGACCACGTGATGGCCGTCAAGCGCGGCGAGGTCACGCCGGAGCAGACCGCGGAGGAGGCGGCGAAGGACGCCGAGCGCAAGGAGCGGCACGCCCGCTCGCGCGCCATCGCCGAGGCCCGGGCCGCCCGCGAGGAGGAGCCGCAGGAAGGCGGGCGCTCCGACGTCGCGAACGACAACGTCGTGCCGACCCCGCCGTTCTGGGGCTCGCGCATCACCAAGGGCATCGCGCTGGCCGACTACGCCGGCTGGATCGACGAGCGCGCCCTGTTCCTCGGCCAGTGGGGGCTGCGCGGCAGCCGCGCCGGCCAGGGCCCGTCGTACGAGGAGCTCGTCGAGACCGAGGGCCG
>DATJGA010000268.1:0-5812 GCA_035495395.1 Mycobacteriales bacterium
CGAGACCGACCCGGCGAAGACGGTCAGCCCGGCGACGAGGGTCTAGGCCGGGTCGAGGGACATCGGGCCGTACACGACCCGGTCGTCCTCGTGCAGGGTCACCGAGCTGACGCCTGCCTCGCGCAGCTCGCGCCAGGTCACCCCGATCCAGTCCTCCGCCTCGGCCTGGCTCAGGAAGCCCTCGGTCGCGCCCTCGGGCACGACCTGGTCGCCGCCGGGGCCGGTGCAGGTCCACGTCCACGTCATGGCGCAAGGCTACGGACTAGCGTGCGTGCGCGTGCGGATCGAGGTGCTCGGCAGCGGGGCGTCCGACGGGTGGCCGAACCCGTGGTGCTCCTGCCCGTCCTGCGCCGCCGCGCGTGAGCAGGGGGTCCGCCGTACCCAGTCCTGCGCGCTCGTCGACGACCTGATCCTCCTCGACGTGGGCCCCGCGTCGGCGCGGCACGACCTCAGCCGGGTGCGGGCGGTGCTGGTGACCCACCCGCACCTCGACCACCACTTCCCGCAGGTCTGGGCCTGGCGGGCCTGGGCGCGGCACTCCGGACCGCTCACCCTGCTCGCCCCGCCGTCGGTGCTGGCGCAGGCCCGGCTGGACCCGAGCATCACCGCGGTCGAGGCGCACCCCGGCGACGAGCACGACGTGCTGGGCTACCGGGTCCGGGTCCTCGCGGCGAACCACACGCCCGATGCGGTGCTCTACGACGTGGAGTCCCCGGGAGGTGACTCGCTGCTGTACGCCTGCGACACCGGTCCGCTGCCCGACGCGACGGTCGCGGCGCTCGACGACCGCGGGCTGGACGTCCTGCTGCTCGAGCTCACCGGCGGGGACCTGCCGACGCACCTCGACCTGCAGACCTGGCCGCGGGAGCTGCAGCGGCTGCGCGACGTCAGCGCGGTCACCCGGTCCACGCGGGTCTGGGCGACCCACCTCGGGCACGGCAACCCGCCGCCCGACGAGCTCGACCGGCTGCTCGCCGAGCACCGGGCCTGCGCCGCCCGCGACGGCCAGCGCATCGACACCGCCCCGTACGGCGGCTACCGGGTGCTGGTGCTGGGCGGGCAGAGCTCCGGCAAGAGCGCGTACGCCGAGTCACGGATCTCAGGAGACGTCACCTACGTCGCGACCGCGCCCTCTCGCCCGGACGACCCCGACTGGCAGCGCCGGGTCGACGCCCACGTGCAGCGCCGGCCCGGGCACTGGACCACCGTCGAGACCGGTGACGTCGCCGGGCTGCTGGCCGAGGACGGAGGGCCGGTGCTCGTCGACGACCTCGGCCTGTGGGTCACCCGCGTGCTCGACGGGCACTGGGACTCCCCCGACGCCCGCACGGTGTTCCACGACGCCCTGCACGAGCTCGAGGCGGCCTGGGCGGGCACCTCCCGCCACGTCGTGCTGGTGGCCCCCGAGGTCGGGTCGGGCGTGGTGCCGGACAACGCCGCCGCGCGGCTGTTCGCCGACCTGCTGGGTCGCGCCACCACCGAGCTCGCCCGCAGCGCGGACGAGGTGGTGCAGGTCGTGGCCGGCCGGCCGAGGCAGCTGGCGTGAGCCGGCTCGCCGCCGAGCTCACCCGCGTCTTCGGCGACCCGCCGGTGGCGCCGCGGGCCGTGGTCCGGGTCGAGGTCGGGTCGGGGCAGGGGCTGGACGCGGCCCGCCTGGAGGCCGACCGGCTCGTGGACGCCGGCGCCGACCTCGTCGTCCTCGACTCCCCCGGCGCGGGGGTCGGGCCGCTGACGGCGCTGGCGCTGCTGCTCGACCTCGAGCCCGTCACCGTGGTGCCGGACGAGCCGGCCGAGGGGTGGCGCGAGCGGGTGCTCGCCCTCCGGGCCCTGTGCCGGGCCGGCCGGCCGCTCCTCGACGACCCGGCTGCCCTGCTCGAGCACCTGCAGGACCCCGCGCTGACCCGCACGACCGGGCTGCTCGCCCAGCTCGCGGACCGCCGTACGCCGGTGCTGTGCGGCGGGGGTACGACGACCGCCGCGGCCGCGCTGGTGGCTGCCCGCCTGGCGCCGACGACGTGGTGGCTCGCCGGCTCGGCCCCGGTGCTGCCCGCGGCCGCCCGGGCCTGGCGCGCGCTCGACCGCGAGCCGCTGCTCGACCTCGGGCTGGCCGAGGGCGGAGCGGACGTGGCCGCCGCCGTGGTCCGCGCAGGGCTGGACCTCCTCGGTGCCTGACGCCCTGCGGCTGGCGCTGACCACGCTGACGATCGCGCCGGTGCGCGGGCCGGCCCGCCTCGACCGCCGCACCGCCGGCTGGGCCATGGTGCTGGCGCCGGCGGTCGGGCTGGCGCTCGCCCTCACGGCGGGCGGCCTCGTCTACCTGCTGCGGGTCGCGGGCGCGCCGAACCTGCTCGCCGCCGCCCTGGACATCGGCCTGCTCGCCCTCCTCACCCGTGGCCTGCACCTGGACGGGCTCGTCGACGTCGTCGACGGGCTGGCGTCGTACAAGGACCCGGAGGGCACCCGGGCGGTCATGAAGCGCCCCGACGCCGGACCGCTCGGGGTGAGCGCGCTCGTGCTCGTGCTGGTCGTGCAGGTCGCGGCGCTCGCCTCGGCCGTCGGCCAGCACCGCGGGACGCTCTCGCTGTGCGTCGCCGTCATGACAGGCCGGCTGGCGGTCACGGCGGCGTGCGTGCGGGTCCCCGCCGCGGTGCCGGAGGGGCTCGGCGCGCTCGTCGCCCGCACCGTCCGGGCAGGCGTGCCGAGCGCGCTGTGCGGGCTGCTCGTGGCGGGCGGCGCCGTCGCCCTCGCCGCCGACCCGGACGCGGCGCGCGGCCCGCTGCTGCGTGCCGGGCTGGCCGCGGCGGCGGTCCTCCTCGGGCTGCTCGTGGCGCGGGTGGTCCGCGGGCACGTCGTCCGCCGCGTCGGCGGGCTGACCGGAGACGTGCTGGGCGCCCTCAACGAGGTCGCCACGACGGTGGCGCTGGTGGTCCTCGCCCTGGGGGCCGTCAGGGCCTGATGGCCTCGATGACGAGGTTCGCCACGGCACCGGCGGGGTGGGCGTCCGTGTCCACCACCTGGGTCGCCATCTCCTCGAACAGCGGGCTGCGCTCGGCGTGCAGCCGGCGGAGCACCGCTGCGGGGTCGGGGCCGAGGAGGCTGCCGACGCGGCGGGCGAGCACCGGGATGCTGCAGCGCAGCCAGACGACGTGGCTGTCGCCGCCGGTGACCCGGGACCGCTCCGTCGGGTCGTCGACCGCGTCGTCCGGTACGGCGGCGACCAGCTGACCGGGCATGCCGAGCACGAGCGTCAGCGCCCGGGAGGCCGAGCCGGTCCGCTCGAGCAGCGTGTCGTCGTCGAGGAACGGCCACTCGAGCCGCTGGGACAGCAGGCCACCCACCGTGCTCACGCCCGAGCCCGGCAGGCCGACCAGGAGGACTCTCACCGCACGTGACTGGCCACGAACGGCGGCTTGACGACCTTCATCACGCTGGTCCTCCCCCTGACGTCCACGGTGACGTCGTCCCCCTCGGCCGTACCCCGCTCGAGCAGCGCCAGCCCGATGCCGACCCGCCGGGTGGGCGAGAAGGTCCCGCTGGTGACCTCGCCGACCGACCGGCCGTCCTTGCTGACCGTCATGTGCGGGCGCGGGATCCCGCGGTCCTGCGCCTCCAGCCCCCACAACGAGCGAGCGGGCCCGGCCGCGCGCTCGGCCAGCAGCGCGTCCCGGCCCCAGAACGCGGGCTTGTCCCAGCCGACGGCCCAGCCCGACTTGGCCTGGACCGGCGTGATGTCGCGGGACAGGTCCTGGCCGTGCAGCGGGTAGCCCATCTCGGTGCGCAGCGTGTCGCGCGCGCCGAGCCCGCAGGGCAGCACCCCGAGCTGCTGCCCCTTGGCCATCAGCGCCTCCCAGACCTCGCCCGCCGCCTCCCAGGCCGGGAGCAGCTCGAAGCCCAGCTCGCCGGTGTAGCCGGTGCGGCACACGGTCATCCCCGCGGCCTGGGTGAAGCTCATGTAGTCGTGGTCCGTCGGCAGCCCGAGGAGCTCGAGCAGGTCGGCGCTGCGCGGCCCCTGCACGGCGATGACGGCGTACCGGGTGTGCAGGTCCTCGACGGTGAGCGTGTCGGGCGCGTCGGCGGCGAGCAGCGAGACGACCGCCGAGGTGTTCGCGGCGTTGGGGATGAGGAAGACCTCGTCCTCGCTGCGGACGTAGGCGATGAGGTCGTCGATGACGCCGCCCGTCGCGGGGTCGCAGCACAGCGTGTACTGCGCCTGGCCGGGACCGATGCGCCGCAGGTCGTTGGTGAGCCGGGCGTTGACGAACTCCAGCGCCCCGGGGCCGCGCACGACGCCCTTGCCGAGGTGGCTGACGTCGAAGACGCCGACCGCCTCGCGGACCGCCGCGTGCTCCTTGAGGACCCCGCCGCCGGGGTACTCGATGGGCATCTCCCAGCCGCCGAAGTCGGCCATCTTGGCGCCCAGCGCCAGGTGCTTCGCGTGCAGGGGGCTGGTGGCGAGGGCGGTCACGCAGATGAAACTACCGATCCGTCCCGTGTTCCATGGCGGCAACGAGGTGTTCCAGGTCCCCCGGGGTGACCCAGGCGTGCGTGGAGACGCGCAGCAGGGGGGCCTCCAGCTCGGCCGCGCGCACCACCGGGACCTGTCCGAGGAGGAACCCCGCCGCCAGCAGCTCGGCCCGCACCCGGGCCGGGTCGGCGGTGGCGTGCCGCAGCGTGGTGATGCCCGTCGGCTCGTCCACCGGCTCGACGACGCGCCACCCGCCGGCGCCGTCGAGCAGCACCCTGGCCGCCGCGGCGCCGGCCGCGATGACGGGCACGAGGGCCGGCGACCACGCCCGGGCCGCGAGGCACAGGCCCACCCGGCCCGCGACGTGCGGCTCGGCGGAGTCGTACCGCGCCATCCCCTCCGCCTCGAAGTGCCGCAGCGTGGTGGCCTCCGCCAGCCGGCCCTGCCACAGCGGGTCGACGGCGCCGAACCCGACCCCGCGCGGCCCGCAGAGCCACTTGCGGCTGGTACCGACGTACGCCGCGGCCCCGCCGGGCACCTCGACCTGCCCGGCCGACTGCGCGACGTCGAGCAGGACCGGTACGCCGGAGCCCAGCACCTCGTGGACCGGCTGCAGCACGCCGCGGTGCGAGGCCACCTGGGGCAGGGTCAGCAGGTCCAGCCCGGCCGGCACGTCGGTGACCCGCCCCAGGGCGTCGACCGGCAGCTGCACGAGCTCCCAGCCGGCCCGCTCCGCGTGCCGGGCGAGCGCGCGGGCGTGGCCGCCGAACTCCCCCGGCACCGTCCCGACCCTGGCCCCGCGCTCCAGCGGCCAGGTCTCGAGCAGCACGTCGAAGGCCTTCGCCGACCCCTCGGAGAAGAAGACGTCGCCGTGGGCGAGCCCGACCAGCGCGCCGAGCGCGGCCCGGCCGGGGGTGAGGTCGGCCGCGGACTCGGCGACGTACGGCCCCACCTGCGGCTCGCTGCGCAGGTGCGCGACCTCGGCCTCGAGCACCGCGGTCGACACCCGACCCGCCCCGGCGGCGTCGAGGTGCACCAGGTCCGTCGGGACCCGCTCGGCCACCCAGGTGCTCACGCTCACGCCAGCATCCAACCAAGGACGCGACAGGTAGCGTTGCGCGGCGTGACCACGCTCGTGACCTCCGCCACACCCGACACCAAGGCCGACGCCCTCGTCATCGGCGTCGCCAAGGGACCCAAGGGCCTGGTCCTCGCCCCCGGCAGCGAAGCCGTCGCCGCCGCGTTCGGGCGCAAGCTCCTGCCGACGCTCGTCGCGCTCGGCGCCACCGGCAAGGCCGAGGAGGTCACCCGCACCGCGACGCTCGGCGCGCTCACCGCCCCGGTGCT
>DATJGA010000269.1:0-4649 GCA_035495395.1 Mycobacteriales bacterium
GTCGACGGCGCGGTCGCGGCCACCGGCCCGTGGTCGGAGCTCGCCCCGACGTGGGGGCACCTCGCCGCCTGACGGCGTCCCTGGAACGACAGAGCCGACCGGCCCCTCCGTGGAGGGACCGGCCGGCTGCGTCGTCCTGCCGGGCTAGCTGACCGTCACGACCTTCAGCGGTGACAGGAAGGCACCACCGGGGGTCACGACCTGGGCGAGGAGCGTCACGCGCTCCCCGGCCACGAAGGTCCGGCTCAGCGTCGTGCGGGCCAGGGCGCCCGCGCTGCTCAGCCGGTAGGTGGCCAGGCGCACGTTGCTCGTGCCGACCCTGCGGTAGATGTTCACCAGCTGGCCGCTCTGCCGCTCGTTGGTGACGACGGAGACACTGATCTTGTGGCCCGCGGCGGCGGCCGGGTACAGGCCCACCACCGTGCTGTCGTCGTTGCGGATGACACCCGCGGCCGACGCGGTCGCGATCGTCGCGTTCACGGGCGCGGACAGGTCGAGCAGGAACGACTCGTTCCGCTCGACGACCGTGTCAGGGCGGATCGTGACGTCCACGGTCTTCACCGTCTGGCCGGCGGCGAAGCTCAGCGTCCCGGACCGGCCCACGTAGTCGGCCGTGTTGGCGCTGCCGCTGCGCGTCGCGTAGTGCACGGAGACGGGGCGACCGCTCGGCGCCGACAGCCGCACCGTGAAGGTGTCGACCGTCGTCAGACCGGTGTCCGGCTCCAGCACGCTGGCACCGGTCACCCGCAGGGACGGCGTCGCGTCGTCGTCGACGATCGCCGAGGTCACGCTGCCCTGGCCCTCGGAGATCACGCCGACCGTCGCGCTCATGAGCGACACGACGTACGTCTCGTCCGCCTCGTCGAGCGCGTCCGCCACGGTGGAGACGGAGTAGGTCTGCTCCGTGTCGCCAGGCACGAACGTCACGGTCTGCGGGGTCGCGGTGTAGTCCGTGCCCTTGGTCGCCGTACCGCCCGCGGCGTCGACCACGACGGTGACCGTCTGGTCGCTCGGACGGCTCAGGGTCACCGAGTAGACGTGCGCGCTGCTGGTCTCGGTGACGGTGGCCGGACCGCTGATGCTGATCGTCGGACGCACCGGCTCGAGGTCGTAGAGCGTCTGCGTGGCGACAGCGGAGTTGTTCGTCGTACCGATGAGCAGCCGGTCCAGGTAGTAGTCGCCACCGGAGTTGGTGTCGGAGCCACCGACCTGGAAGGCCAGGCCGCCGCACTCCGGCAGGCCGCAGCCGCCGGCGTTCACGCCGTCGGCCCGACCGATGACCTTCGCGCCGTCGAACTGCGCGATCCAGTGCGCGAGGCTGTAGGCCTCGCTCGGGCCGGCGTCACCGTCGATGCTCCACTTGCCGGCGGTGGCGTTCCAGGTCTGCCAGGCGCCGCGCTCGACCGGTCCGTTGTTGGCCGGGTAGTAGAACAGCGACCGGTCGTAGGACCCGTTGTGGTCGGTGTCGAGGTCCAGCTTGAGGTAGCCGGGCTGCTCGTCGATCCCGCCGGTCACGAACGTCGAGAACTGCAGCGCGCGCAGGTCCGCGAGCTTCGTGCCGTCGAGCAGGGACGTGCGGTACTGCTGCACTCCGGTGCTCAGCGGGTTGGTGAAGTGCAGGCTGCCGATGCCGGCGGGCGGCGTGGCCGGCCCGACGACGTAGGAGCTGCTGCTCAGGTAGGCCGGGCCGCCGTCGTCGCCGCTGGACACGTCCTGGTAGCCCTGGCGCGTGAAGCCGAGGGTCGCCTCGTTGTCACGGTCGACGACCGTGGTGTGCAGGGGGGCGAAGGACAGGTTGTCGCGCTCGAAGTCGTACACCTTGTTGATCGCGTCGAAGTCGGCGTCACCGCTCGCAGAGACGACGACGCGGTCGGTGTCCGCCTTGGACAGGCGGGTGGTGCCACCGCCGCAGCCGGTGACGATGCTCAGGCCGCCGCCGGTGAGGGCGCCCTCGTTGTTGTTGGCGATCCGGGCGTTCGGGTACTGCGCGGCCAGGCCGGCGAGCGAGAAGGCAGTGCCGCCGTCGCCGTCGAGCTCCAGCGTGCCGGAGCCGATCGACCAGGTCTGCCACGCGTTCTGGACGACCGGAGCGACCTGGTTGGCCGGGAAGAAGAACGCCGCGTGCCGCTCGTTCGAGGGGTCACCCGGGTCGGTGTCGATGGTCAGCCGCAGGTACGCCGGCTGCTTCGCGTTCTCGTCCAGGCTCGTCACGTACGTCGAGTACTCGAGCTGCTGGACGCTGCTGAGCAGCCGGCCGTCGAGCACGGTGGTCCGGTAGATCTCCGTCTGCACGGAGCCGTAGGGCGTGCTCAGGTCGAACTCGTGGCTGCCGGCCCCGAGCGGCGGGGTCTGCGGCCCGGTGACCATCGACTGGGCCGGCGTGTTCTCGTAGGCGTCCGCAGTGCAGTCGTAGGCGAGCGGCGCCCACTTCTCCGCAGTGGCGTTCGCCTCGGTGACGACGACGCGCGCGGTGCTCTGCGGTGTCTCCGCGAACGCCGGGGCCGTCGAGAGCAGCGTCGCGCTCGAGGCGAGCAGGACGAGGACGCGCGTCGCATGACGCCGTCGGTGTGTGAGGGGCATGGATCGCCTTCTGTGTCAGGGAGGGGGGCCGCCGGATGGCGCGTTCCTTGTGTAACGCAAGTATCGGCACCACGTGCGGAAACCCGACATCAGTGACGTAAGTCTCACTCGACGCGTGCGAGAGGATGCCGGGATGCAGCTCCCCGTCATGCCTCCGGTGTCCCCGATGCTGGCCAAGAGCGAGCCCGACGTCCCCGAGGGCGACTACCTCTACGAGCCCAAGTGGGACGGGTTCCGGTGCGTCGTGTTCCGCGACGGCGACGAGGTCGTCCTCGGCAGCCGCAACGAGAAGCCGCTGACGCGCTACTTCCCCGAGGTGGTCGCGGCGGTGCTGCAGAACCTGCCCGAGCGGTGCGTCGTCGACGGCGAGATCGTCGTGACCGGCGACGGCGGCCTGGAGTTCGAGACGCTGCAGCAGCGCATCCACCCGGCCGACTCACGCGTCCGCCTCCTCGCCGAGCAGACGCCCGCCAGCTTCGTCGCCTTCGACCTGCTGGCCCTCGGCGACGAGGACCTCACCGGACAGCCGCAGCAGGTCCGCCGTACCCGGCTGGAGCAGGCGCTCGCGGAGGCGAAGCCGCCCATCCACCTCACGCAGGTGACCACCGACCCGGCCGTGGCGCGCGAGTGGTTCGAGGCGTTCGAGGGCGCCGGCCTGGACGGGGTGGTGGCCAAGCCCCTCGGCGCGACGTACCAGCAGGACAAGCGGGTCATGAAGAAGGTCAAGCACGTCCGTACGGCGGACTGCGTCGTCGCCGGGTACCGCTGGCACAAGTCGGGGCCGGTGGTCGGGTCGCTGATGCTCGGGCTGTACGACGACGAGGGGAACCTCAACAGCGTCGGCGTCGCCGCGTCGTTCCCGATGGCCCGGCGCAAGCAGCTCGTGGACGAGCTCGCGCCGTACGTCACGACCGACGAGGACCACCCCTGGGTCGGCGCGTGGGCCGTCGAGCAGAACCCGATGAAGAACGCGGGCAGCCGCTGGAACAACGGCAAGGACCTGTCGTTCGTGGCGCTGCGGCCCGAGCTCGTCGTCGAGGTCGGCTACGACCACATGGAGGGCCGGCGCTTCCGGCACACCACGCAGTTCAAGAGGTGGCGCCCCGACCGCGATCCGCGGACCTGCACGTACGAGCAGCTCGAGGTCCCGGTGACGTACGACCTGTCAGCGGTCCTCACCTAGACGTGACAGAGCGTCACGAACGCGGACCGCTGGTGGTCCGTTCGGACTAGGGCGCGGTCACCGGCATGAGCCATGCCGTTGACCGTGTGGCGCCCCGAGTACGCCGAGTGGTGCGCTCTCGTGACCGTCCGGCGCCGTGATCGGTCCGAACGCGGGAAGCGCAGTCACGGTCACGTAGAGCAACGTGTCCTGCACAAGGTCTCCGCTCGGGAGGCCGGAGCGGACGCAGAGATCTGCCGGGCGACCTGGTCGCCGAGGCCCGGCAGGGAGCGAGAGGCGAAACCGACGCTCATCGACCTTCCCAAGGGGGAACCAGCGATGCGCAAGATCTCCACCACCGCCAAGCTCGCCGTCGCCGGCGTCTCCGTCGGCACTCTCGCCCTGTCCGGCGTCGCCTACGCGTACTTCAGCACCACCGGCTCGGGCACCGGCTCCGGCTCCGTGGGCACCAGCTCCGCGCTGACGCTCCACCAGGCCAGCGCGACCTACAGCAACGCCGGCACGGAAGCGGCTCCGGGAGAGAACACGCTCCTGCCCGGCACGAGCGTGGACGTGACGTGGACCGTCGACAACCCCTCTAGCGGCCACCAGCAGCTCGGGACGATCTCGCTCTCCAGCGTGACGTCCGACAAGACCGGCTGCGACTCCGCGACCCACGCGAGCTGGTTCTCCATGACGCCGGTCGCAGAGAACATGGACCTGGCCCCCGGGGACGGCCAGACCGTGACCAACGGCGGGACGATCAGCTTCAACAACGTCAACGCTTCGCAGGACGTCTGCAAGGGCGCGGCCCTGACGTTCAACTACTCGTCGAACTAGCGGCGCAAGGCAGCCGGGCCGCACTTCCCGCCCGCCTGTCCGAGCTACCGCAAAGACCGACCTGGCT
>DATJGA010000270.1:0-3212 GCA_035495395.1 Mycobacteriales bacterium
GAGAAGGTCGCCGAGTGGGGCGTCGACGCGGTCATCGTCCAGGGCGGCGAGGGTGGCGGCCACACCGGCGCGGTCCCGACGACCCTGCTCCTCCCCCAGGTCGTGGACGCCGTCGACATCCCCGTCATCGCCGCCGGCGGCTTCTTCGACGGACGAGGCCTTGTCGCGGCGCTCGCGTACGGCGCCGAGGGCATCGCGATGGGCACCCGCTTCCTGCTCACCTCGGACAGCGCGGTCTCCGACGCGGTGAAGCAGACGTACCTGGAGAAGTCGGTCGCCGACACGGTGGTGACCACCGAGGTGGACGGGGTGCCGCACCGGGTGCTGCGCACGCCGTTCGTCGAGGACCTGCTCAAGAGCCGGGCCGTCGGGCGGCTCGTGCGCGCCGGCCGGAACGCGCTGGCGTTCCAGAGGATGTCGCACACGCCGTGGAAGGACGTGGTCAGCGAGGGGTTGGCGATGCGCAAGTCCGCGGAGCTCACGCTGTCGCAGGTGGTGATGGCGGCGAACACCCCCATGCTGCTCAAGGCGGCGATGGTGGACGGCCGCCCCGACCTCGGGGTGATGGCGTCCGGTCAGGTGGTCGGGCTCATCGACGACCTGCCGTCGTGCCAGGAGCTGCTCGACCGGATCATGAAGGAAGCCGACGACGTGCTGGGGAGGCTCCGTGACCGTGCCTGAGTACGTGCCGGGCCACGGCCTGCTGAGCGGCAAGGTCGTCGTGGTGACGGCGGCGGCCGGCACCGGCATCGGCTTCGCCACCGCCAAGAAGGCCCAGGAGGAGGGCGCGACCGTCGTCGTGTCCGACTGGCACGAGCGCCGGCTCGCGGAGACCGCGGAGCAGCTCGGGGTGCTGGGGATCCGCTGCGACGTGACCGTCGAGGAGGACGTGCAGCACCTGCTCGCGGCCACCGTCGCTGCGCACGGCCGCGTCGACGTGCTCGTCAACAACGCCGGCCTCGGCGGCACCGCCGCGCTCGTCGACATGACGGACGAGGAGTGGGCGAAGGTCCTCGACGTCACCCTCACCGGCACCATGCGGTGCACCCGCGCCGCGCTGCGCCTCATGCGCGACCAGGGGTCCGGCGTGATCGTCAACAACGCCAGTGTGATCGGCTGGCGCGCGCAGGAGGGCCAGGCCCACTACGCCGCGGCCAAGGCGGGCGTCATGGCGCTGACCCGCACCGCCGGCGTCGAGGGCGCGACGTTCGGCGTGCGCGTCAACGCCGTCTCCCCGTCGATCGCCATGCACGCCTTCCTCGCCAAGGTCACCACCGACGAGCTGCTCTCGGAGCTGTCGTCGCGGGAGGCCTTCGGCCGCGCGGCCGAGCCGTGGGAGGTCGCCAACGTCATCGTGTTCCTCGCGAGCGACTACTCGTCGTACATGACGGGCGAGGTCGTGTCCGTCAGCAGCCAGCACCCCTAGGAGCTCCCGTTGATCAGCAGCACCCGGCACGACAACGGGGTGGTCGAGGTCGTCGTCGACCACCCGCCGGTCAACGCGCTGCCCGTGCAGGGCTGGTTCGACCTCGCCACGGCGGTGACGGAGGCGGGCGCCGACAAGGCCACCCGCGCCGTCGTGCTGCGCGCCGAGGGCCGCGGCTTCAACGCCGGCGTGGACATCAAGGAGTTCCAGCGCGACGAGACGTTCCAGTCGCTGGTCGGTGCGAACCGCGGCTGCTTCGCGGCGTTCGCGGCGGTGTACGAGTGCCCCGTCCCCGTCGTCACGGCGGTGCAGGGCTTCTGCCTCGGCGGCGGCATCGGGCTGGCCGGCAACAGCGACATCGTCATCGCCTCGGACGACGCGACGTTCGGGCTCCCCGAGGTCGACCGCGGGGCGCTCGGCGCGGCGACCCACCTGTCGCGGCTGGTGCCGCTGCACAAGGCGCGGGCGATGGTCTACACGTCGGCGACCGCTACTGCCGCCGAGCTGAAGGAGTTCGGCTCGGTGCTCCACGTCGTACCCAAGGACGAGCTGCGCGCAAAGGCCCTCGAGGTCGCCGGCGCCATCGCGGAGAAGGACCCGACCGTCATCCGGATGGCGAAGGAGTCGCTCGCCGCGATCGACCTCTGGGACGTGCACAAGAGCTACCGCATCGAGCAGAGCTACACCTTCGAGCTCAACCTGCTCGGTGTCGCCGACAAGGTCCGAGAGGACTTCGGGAAGTGACCGACGTCCCGCCGTACGAGGCCATCCGGAACCTGCTCGGCACCTACTGCCTGCTCATCGACAGCGGTGACTTCACCGCGCTCGGCCAGCTGTTCGCCGACGCCGTGCTCACCGACGACCGGGGCCGCATCGCCGCCAAGGGCGCCGAGGCCGCGACCGCGCTGTGGACCGGCATGATCAAGCGGTACGACGACGGCACCCCGCGGACCCGGCACACCACGTCGAACCCGGTCATCGAGCTCGACGGCGACACCGCCGAGTGCCGGTCGAGCTTCGTCGTCCTCCAGCAGATCGACGCGCGGCTGGAGCCGGTGGCCGCCGGGAGGTACCGCGACACGTTCGCGCGCGCGGACGGGAGCTGGCGCTTCACGTCGCGCCAGTTCTTCCTCGACCAGCTCGGCGACGTGAGCCACCACATGGTCGAGTCATGAGCAGCGGAGGGAACGACGGCATGCGCTTCCAGGACAAGAAGGTCCTCGTCACGGGGGCGGCCTCGGGGATCGGCGCGGCGACGGCCGCGCTGTTCGCCAAGGAGGGTGCCGAGGTCGTCGCCTTCGACATCACCCCGGCCGACGGCGTGCTGCGCCTCGACGTCACCGACACCCCCGCGGTCCAGGCGGCGGTCGCCGAGCACGGGCCGTTCGACGTGGTCGCCAACGTCGCCGGTGTCTGCCGCCTGACCCACTTCGCCGACCTCACGCTCGAGGAGTGGAACCGCCAGCTCTCCATCAACCTGACCGCACCGATGGTCGTCTGCCAGGCGGCGCTGCCGGGGCTCGTCGAGCGCAAGGGCAACATCGTCAACGTCGCGTCGGTGGCCGGGCTGCGCGGCCAGGCCTACTCGGCGGCGTACTGCGCCTCCAAGGCCGGCGTCGTCATGCTCACCAAGTCCCTGGCGCTGGAGTACGCGCGCCGCGGGGTGCGGGTCAACTGCGTCGCGCCGGGGCAGGTGGACACCCCGCTCGTCGTCGGCGTCGCGAACCAGTTCCCGGAGAACGTGAACAGCCGGCTCATCGAGCGGAACATGAACATCCTGCCGCCC
>DATJGA010000271.1:0-15330 GCA_035495395.1 Mycobacteriales bacterium
GTGGAGAAGACCGACTCGACGCCCGACTGCACGAGCCAGCTGTCCGCCCCGACCGCGTCGACCACGCGGCCCGACTCGCTGCTGAAGCTGGACTCCAGCCCCGCCAGCACGAGGGTGAGCGCGAACACCATCGCGGCGCCGAGACCCGCGACGACGAAGCGCCGGGCCCGCCACTGCAGGTCTCGCAGGGTGACCGTGATCACGACCGAACTGTGACGGTTCGTCCCCCGGGAGGCTGTCGGCTGCGCGACAGCCCCTCAGACGACGGGGGGCCGACCCGCGCGCGAGAGGGCGACGACCGTGGACCAGCGCATCACCCGGCGCTGCCCCGGGTCGGTCCGCCAGCCCGCGACGAACCCGCGCCACCAGGCGCGGCGCGCGGCGCGGTCCCGCACGCGTGCCAGCGTGATGAGCGCCCAGCTGCCCGTGTAGAGGGGGCGCAGGACGGCGGGCAGGTTCCGGCGCGCGAGCCACACGCGGTTGCGGGCGTTGAGGTGCCAGAACTCCGCGTGCCGGCGCGGGTCGATGACCGGGTGCAGCACCGCGACGTCACCGGCGTACCAGGCGACGTGGCCGGTGTCCCAGGTGCGCCAGCACAGCTCGATGCCCTCGTGCGCGTAGAAGAACGGCTCCGGCCAGCCGCCCACCTCGTCCAGCACCGCGCGCCGCACCATGACCGCGCCCTCCCACAGGCTGGTCGCGGGGCCGGGCCGGGTGTGGTCGCCGGCCCGCAGCCGGGGCACCCACCGGCCGGGTGCCGGTCGGCCGTCCGGGTCGTCGACCCGGGGCTGCACCAGCCCGAGCCGCGGGTGCTGCGTGAACCGGGCCGCGAGGCCGGCGAGCGTGCCCGGGTCGGCGAGCCGCGCGTCGTCGTCGAGGAAGAAGACCAGCTCCCCCGCCACCTCGGGCACGCCGGCGTTGCGGCCTGCCGGGATCCCCACGTTCTCGGGCAGCGCCAGGGCGCGCACGCCGGCGGGCAGGTCGACCGGCGACCAGCCGTTGCCGACGCAGACGACGTCGACCTCCACGCCGCGCTGGTCGAGCACCGACTGCAGCGCTGCGTGCAGCTCCTGCGGTCGCTGGCCCATCGTCAGCACGACGACGCCGACGGTCACGACCGGAGCTTCGACGACGACAGGATCGCGGCGAGGTGGCCCGCGACGACCAGCGGCGCCCCCACGACGAGCACGAGCAGCAGCCCGCGCGTGACGTCGAGCCCGCCGACGGCGGCATCGGCGACCGCGGCGGCGAAGGCGAGGATCGTGAGCTCGACGGAGTGGAACACCCGGTGCAGGGGCAGGAACCGCGCCGCGCCGCGCAGCCGCGCGAGCACCCCGGCGCGCGGCCGGCCGACGCCGGCGACGTCCTGCACGAGCGGCAGCCCGGCGACCGCGCGGGCCACGTGCACCATGTCGTTGAGCGCCTTGTTGACCAGGACCAGCACGGCAAGCAGCGCGCCGGCGAAGGCCCAGCCCCCGGGCTCGCCCAGGTCGTGCTGCGCGCGCAGCCCGAGGCACAGCGGGATGAGCGACTCGGCCGCGTAGTGGCCGACCTTGTCGAGGAAGGTGCCCGCCGGCGAGAACGTCTGGCGCCAGCGGGCGACCTCGCCGTCGCAGCAGTCCCACAGCATCTGGAGCTGCCCCAGCACCAGGGCGAGCGCCCCGCCCGGGAGGCCGGGCACGAGCAGCGCCAGCCCGGCCGAGGCGCCGGTGGCGATCATCACCCAGGTGACGCCGTTGGCGCTGATCGGCGTCCGCAGCAGCACCCGCGTCAGGTACGGCGACAGCCGCCGCAGGTAGACGTCCGCCACCCAGTGCTCGGAGGTCGACCGCCCCCGTACGGCGGGCGGCTGGGTCACCTCGCGCAGCTCGGCGACCGTCGGCCTGCCGGGTCGCTCGGTCATCGGCCCTCCTGCCGCTGCAGGTCGCCGACCCACTGCGCGGACGCGACGACGACGAAGAGCACGAGGAGCAGCGCCGAGCCCACGCCGTACAGGCTCTTCAGCGCGGTGGCACCCAGCGCGGCGGCGACGACGACGAGCGCGGTCCGGCCGTCGACACCGAGGCCGGACCAGACGAGCCACCGCGGCGGCCGCCGGCCGGCGAGGGCGCGGTAGAGGGTGTCGTAGTGGTGGAAGGCGACGACGAACAGCCACGCGAAGGCCCACTGCGCGTGGTGCGGGAGCAGCCAGGCCGTGACCACGAGCACCGTCCCCATCTCGAGCACGCGGAGCAGGCCGGGCACGGCCCAGCCGTAGGCGCCCGCGAGGCTCGGGCCGTCCGGGTGCCGGCGGTCGGCGATCGGGCCGAGGTCGAGCTGCGGGTCGAGCAGCCAGTGCGCGGACTGCTCGCGCGGGTGCCGCCAGCGACGGCACCGCAGCACCTTGCCGGCGGAGCTGTAGAGCAGCGCCAGCAGGCCGAGCGCGAGCAGCCCGAGCAGCGCCCAGCGCGGGCCGCCCACGACCACCGCCACGCTGATGAGCAGCCAGCGCTCGCCGATCGGCATGTGCACGACCTTCTTCGCCCAGCCCACCCACGGGCGCTCGCTGAGCCGGGCCGACAGCTCCAGCGCGGCGCCCGCGTCACGGACGCCGCCGTCGTCACGGACGTCGAGCGCCCGCGCGGGCACCCACGTCTCGCGGACCCGCTGGACCCGCTGGAAGTCGTAGTCCCACATGTGCCGCGTCGTCTGCATCGTCATCACGACCGCCGCGAGCAGCCAGAGGTCGGTGCCGGTGCGCCCGGCCCCGGCGGCCAGCCCGGCGTACACGGCGTACTCCTTCACGCGGTCGGTGGAGGCGTCGAGCCAGGCGCCGAGGTCGGAGAACCTCCGCGTGTACCTCGCCACCTCGCCGTCGACGCAGTCGACGACGATGCTCACCTGCAGCAGGACCGCGCCGAGCGCCACCGCCCAGCCGGACGCCACCCAGAACAGCGCGGCGGCCGCGAGACCGACCGCCAGCGAGAGCAGCGAGACCTGGTTGGGCGAGAGCCCGAGCCGCAGCGCCGCAGCCGTCACGGGCTTGGAGAGCCGGCGCAGCACGAACGTGGAGTAGAAGCCGTCGTCCGGGCGGTTGGCGCGCTCGAGCAGCACCCGCTCGCCGTCGAGACCGGCGAGCTGCCGCTCCACGGGAGCCCGGTCGGCCGTGTCCCCGGACCGGGTGGCCGGGCCGATCGGGGCGACCGCCACGACCTCCACCTGCCGGCGCACGAGGGCGACCGCCGCGTGGTCCAGCACGTCCCCCGCCCAGCCACCGGACCGGGCGAGCCCGGCCATGGCGTCCCACGCCTCGGCCGCGGCCGGCCCGTCGGCCACGCCGACGACGAGGGCACCGAGGGAGGAGCCGGTGGGCCGGCTCACGTCGTGCTGCTCGCTCCCGGCGCTCACCACCCGCCGCTGCTGCGCGCGCACCGCGTGCCCCGTCGCTGCGCCGGGCGCCACGAGCAGCCCGGTCCGCACGGCGGGGTCGTCGACGAGCTGGCCGACGGCGGCACCCGCGGCGAGGAGGTCGCTCGTGGTGACGACCAGGCGCTGCCCCCGGCGTGCCTCCCCGGCCAGCGCGGTGAGGCCCGCCGCCAGGTCGTCGCCGGGCACGCAGACCGCGTCCTGCACCCCGAGCCGCCCCAGGAGCCCCACGACGTGGTCAGCCGGCGTCCGACCGACCAGCACGCACGCGCGCACCTGCAACCGGAACACCTCCGCGGCCGGGTCTAGGCACCCGGGTCGGCGACATCCTGTCATTCCAGGCCGGTACGGCGGCCGCACCGCGTCGACCACCGCGAGCCCTCGGGCGTCGGCGCCGGACCGCCATCTATGCTGGGGAGAGCGACCCCCGCCCGAGCGCGGACCTTCCCCGCACCGACGAGAGGCCCTTCACGCATGTCCGACCGGCTGATCGAGGTCTTCGCAGAGGGCCTCCACCTGGACGCCTCGGCGCTGAACGACGAGACCTCGCCGCAGAACACCTCGCAGTGGGACAGCCTGGCCGCCATGACCCTCGTGATGCTCCTCGAGGACAGCTTCGACGTGCGGCTCTCCACCCGCGAGATCATGAAGATGAACAGCATCGGGGCCGCCCGCTCCGTGCTGCAGTCGAAGGGCGTAGCCGGCCTCTGATGTCCTCCACGGCTGCCGCGCTCGCGGCGCAACGTCGCTGGCTCGCGCACCGGCGGGAGGGGGCGAGCCCCAGCGTCGTCGTGGGCGTCGCCGCGTCCTTCACGGCCGAGCCGCTCGAGAGCTACCTCGGCGCGCACCTGCTCGAGGCGGGCGTCGTCGCCGGCTTCGCCTTCGCGGAGTACAACCAGATCCACCAGGTCTGCTTCGACCCGCAGGCCGCCCTCGGCCACGTCGACCACCTGATCGTGCTCTGGCGGCTCGAGGACCTGTTCGCCACCGCGCTGGAGCGCGTGAGCAACGGCGACACGGATGCCTTCGAGGAGATCACCTCCGGGGCCGCGCAGCTCGGCCAGGCGATCGCCGGCATGGCGTCGAGCGCGGCGTTCCCCGTGATCGTGTCGGTGCCGCCGTTCCCGCGCCCGATCGGCGTCGACCTCGTCGACTCGCTCGTCGGCCTGCGACTGGCCCGGGTCCACGGCGCCGCGCTCGAGGCCTTCCTCGGCGCCCTGGAGGGCACGCCGGTGCGCTGGGCGGACCTCAACGCCTGGCAGCTGTCCGTCGGGGTCGAGCGGGCGCACGACGTCGTGAAGGCCCTCGCGTACAAGCAGCCGTACTCCACGGAGTTCTGGCACGTCGTCGGCACGCACCTGGGCGACATCGTGCTCCGCGAGGAGCGCCCGACGCCCAAGTGCGTGGTGCTCGACTGCGACAACACGCTCTGGGGCGGTGTCGTCGGGGAGGAGGGCGTCGGGGGCATCGAGCTCGGCTCGGCGTTCCCCGGCAGCGGCTTCCTCGGCTTCCAGAAGTCGCTCAAGACCCTGAAGGACCGCGGTGTGCTGCTGGCGATCGCCAGCAAGAACAACCCGCAGGAGGTCGACGACGTCTTCACCCAGCACGACGACATGGTGCTGAAGCCCGAGGACATCGCCGTCTGGCGCGTCAACTGGAACCCGAAGTCGCAGAGCCTGCGGGAGATCGCGGCCGAGCTCAACATCGGCATCGACTCGCTCGTGATGATCGACGACAGCGACTACGAGCTGGCGGAGATCTCCGCGGGCGCCCCCGAGGTGGCCCGCCTGCAGGTGCCGGAGGAGACGGCGCTGCTCCCGGACCTGCTCGCCACGAGCGGGCTCTTCCGGAACATGCGCGTGTCGGCCGAGGACCTCGCCCGCACCGACATGATCCGCCAGGAGGCGGGGCGCAAGCAGGCCGCCGCGACCATGACGCGCGAGGAGTTCCTCGCCTCGCTCGAGCTCGTCATCGACTACATCGAGGTGGGCGAGGAGCACGTCGGTCGCGTCGCCCAGCTCACCAACAAGACCAACCAGTTCAACCTCACGACGATCCGCCGCTCCGAGGCCGAGATCCGCGCGCTGCTGGCGGACGACGACTACCTCGTCCGCGCGATGCGCGTCGGCGACAAGTTCGGCGACTACGGCCTCGTAGGGGTGGCGATCCTGCACGTCGCCGGCGAGGGCGGGCGCGAGTGGGAGCTGGACACGCTGCTCATGTCCTGCCGGGTGCTGGGACGGGGCATCGAGACCGCCTTCCTCGCGACCCTCGCGGCCGAGGCGTCCAAGCACGGCGCCGACACGCTCGTGGGGCGCTACGTCCCCACCCAGAAGAACCCGCTCGTGGCCGAGCTCTACCCCGACCACGGCTTCGCACCGGTCGGTGAGGGCCTCTTCCGGGCGGCCATCACGGAGATCACCCCCGCACCCACGCACGTGCTCGTCCGGTAGCGGGTCGCCCAGGTGCTCGACTTCGACTCGTTCCAGTTCTTCGCGAACCTGTTCGTCGTCCTCGTCGTGGTCGTGCCGGTCTACCGGCTGGTGCGCAACGTGCTGGCCCGCCGGCTGCTGCTCGGGCTCACCGGCGTGTACCTGCTGTTCCTCGTCGCGCCGCGGCTGGCGCTGTTCTACCTGGTGTTCTGGCTGCTGATCTGGGTCGCCCAGCAGGTCGTCGCGCTCTCCGCGGAGCGCAAGCACGGCACTGCCGTGTTCGTCGTCTCGATGGTCGCGGTGCTCGCCCCGATGGTGATCTGGAAGATCTTCACCCGGGACTTCGTCATCGACTTCAACCTGTGGGGCAACGGCGCGGTGCTGGCCCTGAACCGCGACGTCGGCGGCATCGACCTGGCGCGCGAGATCATCCTGCCGCTGGGGCTGTCGTTCTCGACGTTCCGCGGGCTCGACCTGCTCATCAAGACCTACCTGGGAGCCTTCGACCGGCTGCGCGCCGACGAGGTGTTCTTCTACGGCTTCTTCCCGCCCGTGCAGCTCATCGGGCCGGTCATCCAGTACACCGAGATCCGCGAGGCCGTCCGCCCCGGCCGCACCGAGCTGCGCCAGGACCTGCGGGAGGGCCTGCTGCTGGTGATGAGCGGGCTGTTCAAGGTCTTCGTCATCAGCTACGCCCTGCAGTCCAGCTCGCAGATGTTCACCTACTACCGGAGCAACTCCACCCCGGTGCTGTGGTGGGAGCTGCTGCTGTTCGCGCTGTACTTCTTCTTCAACTTCGCCGGGTACTCGGACATGGCCGTCGGGGCGGCGCGCCTGCTGGGCTTCGACATCATGCGGAACTTCGACTGGCCGTACACCAAGACCAACCCGCAGTCGTTCTGGAACTCCTGGCACATGAGCCTGACGCACTTCTTCCAGCGCAACGTGTTCGTGCCGTTCGGGGGGATGCGGCAGAACACCCAGTACCGCGCGATCTTCCTCACGATCATGGCGATCGCGCTCTGGCACGACATCTCGATCCCGCTCGTGGTGTTCGGCCTGTACCACGCCGCGGGGCTCATCGGGCACCGCTACCTCAAGGGCAAGCGGCCGCCGCGCGAGGACGAGCCGCTGCTCCTGCGCGTGCCCAAGGTGGTGGCCCTGGTCGCCTTCTTCGCCTTCAGCCTGCCGCTCATGGTGATCCAGGCGAACCAGATCGTGCCCGTCTACTCGGCCCTGGTGGGGGTGCGGTGATCCGCAACGTCAAGGACGTCTCGGACCTCCTCGACCGCCGGCTCGGCGGCGTCGGGGCCGGAGCGCTGTCGCTGCTCCGCATCGTCGCCTGGACGCTCGTGGGCCTGCTGGTGATCGGGACGGTGGTGCGGGCGCCCGCCGTCCGCCCGGGCGCGGCCTACAACAAGAAGATCAAGACCACGTGGGTCCGGGACGTGACGCTCGACAAGAACGACCCACGGGGCTTCAAGACGCGGAAGGACCGCAAGGCGTTCACCATCGCCTGGATCGGGCCGTCGACCCTGCAGAACATCAGCCCCGAGCGCTACTCGTTCATCCCGGCCGACGTCCGGGAGCGCATCCCCGAGGTCAACGGCAGACCCGTCAAGATCGACATGTACTTCCTCAGCGGTGCCCGGGTGATGGACCTGTACGCCGCGACGGCGAACGCGCTCGCCACCAAGCCCGACATGGTCATGGTCGACCTCAACCCGATCTGGCTGTTCAACGACACGGCCATCACGAGCTGGACCAACCTCAACGGCGTCTCCTTCCGCCACCTGGTGGGTGACCCCGCGTCCTGGCCGCTCCTCGCGGCCTTCGACCAGCCGCAGGACGTCGTGCTCGGTCTCGCCGGGGCCAAGCTGCCGGCGCTCGGGGACCGGTGGAGCTACGCGCAGAAGCTGCGCGAGGAGCTCACCCACCTGTCCGCGCTCGACATCCCCTCACCGGCGCCCACCCCCACGGGGAGGACCGACCCCAAGTCGCTGGCTGCCGTGGCGGCGATGTCCGCACCCCTCGACTTCTGGCAGCTCTTCCGGCCGCCCGCCGACCCGAGGTCGGACCGGGCGACCCGGCAGCTCGGGCTGCTCCGGCAGTCGCGACCCGACGGCTCGGTGCTCAACGACCTCGTCGTCGACCGGCTGCTCGCCGCGCTGGCGGGAGCCGGCGTCCCGGCGATCGCCTACGTCCCGCCGGTCAGCCCGGAGCTGTTCCAGGCCCAGGGGGCCGACGAGGCGCTGTCGCGCATCGAGCAGCACCTCGCGGAGCTGGCCGCGCAGCACCGGTCCCCGACGCTTGTCGTCAAGTCCGAGGAGGCCGGGCGCGGGCTCCCGCCGCTGACGTTCAACGACCTCGTGCACCTCGCGGAGGACGGCCCCTTCGTCACGTACCTCAGCGACCTCATCTGCGGGCAGCTCCTGGCCCAGCGCGTCACCACGTCCTGCGTCCCCGGCCCCGACCCGAGAGCGACCCCATGAAGCGACCACGCCTCGACCTGCCCCGCCGGCTCCCGCGCTACGTCGTCGAGCTCGTCATCGGGTTCGTGCTCGCCGGGCTGGTGACGCTCGCCTTCACCGCCAGCGTGAGCAGCGTCCCCTTCATCTACCAGGGCTTCTAGGAGTCGCGCGATGAAGGTGAGCGGGCTGCACCACATCGGGTACGTCGTACCGCGCATGGGGCCGGCGCTCAGCCGGTTCCTGGACGAGGGCGCGACCGTGCTGGTCGAGCCGGTCGACGACCCGGTCCAGAAGGTCACCGTCGCGCTGCTGCGGGCCGACGGCGACGTGCCGATCGAGCTGGTCGCCCCGACTCCCGGCCTCGACTCACCGGTGGTGGCCCGGCTCCGCCGCGGCGGCGGGTTCGACCACCTCTGCTACTCCATCCCCGACGTCGGCGGGGCGCTGGCGGAGGAGTCCGGGCGGGGCAGCCTGATCGTCTGCGAGCCTGTCTTCGCGGTCGCCTTCTCCCGCACCATCGGCTTCGTGCAGCGGCGGTCGGGCATGGTGGTCGAGTACATCAGCGACGAGGAGACCAGCGCACCATGATGACGCCAGCGACCCGAGAGCAGCTCATCGACGTCTGCGCCCGGCTGCGCGACGAGTACCCGGTCATCGGCGGCGGCCTCGTCGACCGCCACCTGGCGGCGGACGAACCGGCGTGGGAGTACGCCCAGCGGGCCCTCGGGTACGTCGCGAGCCGCTCGCAGGACGACCTGAAGACCGAGCTCGAGGCGTTCGCCACGGTCAGCATGGACTTCCTGCGCCTGCAGGCGAGGTTCATGCGGACCCGGCAGTACGCGCGTGCCGGCGGCGCCGCCGGGCTCGTCGAGGAGCTGTACAACGACGAGTCCAAGATGAAGGGCTACTACCTCGACGGCCTCGCGCTCACCTACGCGCTGTGGCCGAACCACAGCCGCATGATCACCTTCATGGCGCAGTCGTTCATCCCGCGGCTGCAGCCGGGCGACCGGGTCGCCGAGGTGGGTGTCGGTCACGGCCTGCTCGCGGCGCTGATGTTCGACGCGGTCCCCGACCTCCAGTACGTCGGTGTCGACATCAGCCAGAGCTCGCTGGACTACGCGGGTGCCGCGCTGCTGGGTGCCGGGGTGGACCCGGCGCGGGTCTCGATGGTGCACGCCGACGCGATGAGCGGCGACCTCGTCCGGCTGGGCGGCGAGCAGGGCTTCGACGCCCTCGTGTGCTGCGAGGTGGTCGAGCACGTCGACAACCCCGACACGATGCTGGCCGCGCTGGCCGAGGCGCTCGCCCCCACGAAGCCCGGCTTCGTCTCGACGGTCGCCAACATGGAGGCCGACGACCACGTCTACCTCTACAACGACGTCGACGAGATCCGCGCGATGCTCACCGACACCGGCTGGTCCGTGGTCGACGACCTCGCCAACGCGCTGCCGGGCGGCGAGGAGTGGGACCCGCTGCCGGTCAACTACTGCGCCGTCGTCACCCCGAGCAGGAGCGCCTCCTAGGGAAGCGGTACGCCCGCCGCACGCACCCGCGCGTACAGGAACGGGGCGACGTACTCGCTGGCGCGGCGGGTGAAGTGGCCGCCGTCGTACCTCATGACGATGCCGTGCACGACCAGCGAGCACACGCCGTCGGGGCACACCACGTCGGAGAGGTCGACGACCCGGACGCGGTCGCGGTGCCGCGCCGCGACGCGGTCCAGGACCGCGTTGTAGAGCGGGGTCCGGGTGTCGCGCGCGACGGGGGCGTTGCAGCGCGGGCCGCTGAGCGGGCCGGTGTCGAGGCAGGCCACCCCTGGCCCTCGCGGCAGGATGCGCACGAGCACGACCCAGGCGCCGCGCGAGGTGAGGTACCTGACGGACTTCTCGAGAGCCGCCTCGGTCGCGGCCAGGTGCTCGGGGGTGCCGGGCCGGAGGACGCGCCCGTCGGGGGCCACCGAGGGCGACTCCTCGTTCGAGGACGTGGCGATGATGACGTCGGCGTGCCGGCGCTCGACGAGGTCGCGGTAGACCGACGGCATCCGGTCGAAGCAGACGTGGTTGCTCTTCTTGAAGCGACGCCCGTGCTCCCCCGTCGCCAGCAGGCGGTGCCCGATCGGGCAGCCGCCCACGGCGCCCTGCACGTAGCCGAACCCGTGCTGCTCGGCGAGCAGGCGCAGGCCCTTGTCGTAGGCCTGCATGGTCGAGTCGCCGACGGAGGCGACGAGCGGTGCTCCCGGTGGCGCCTTGACCCGCTGGCAGGGCCTCGGGTCGTGCGGGCACGCCGTCACCGAGCCCTCGGAGGCCTGGACGACGACCACGGCGGAGCTGGTCCGGCTCACGTGCTCCACCACCACCGGACGGGTCGTGACGTACGCCGCGGAGCAGAGCAGCACGAGGCAGACCCCGAAGGCGAGGACGGTCCGCGGTGCGCTCCGCCGTACGCCGGGGACGCGGCCCTCGCGCACCGGCCGCTCCACCAGGTAGAAGCTCGCCGTCGCGAGGAGCAGGGTGAGGGCGACGCGGGTGAGCGCCACCCGCGCGCGGTCGACGGCGTCCGCGTCGCCGGGCACCTGGACCCACACCAGCACCGGCCAGTGCCACAGGTACACGCCGTAGGAGACCCGGCCCAGCCAGGCGACCGGTCCGACCGAGAGCCACCGCGCGACCGCCCCCGTGGGGGCGCGCTCCACCCCGGCGATCAGTCCCGCGGCGACGACCGCCCCGAGCAGCGCCCCGCCGCGGTAGTAGAAGCTCGACTGGTCGTGGTAGCGGTTCAGGCTGAGCAGCAGGGCACCCAGCCCCAGCAGGCTCACCAGCGCCCAGCCCGTGCGCCTGCCCTCGCGTTCGCGCAGGCCGAACAGCCCCACGGCGAGGAGCACCCCGACGAGCAGCTGCTGCGCCCGGCCGTCGGAGCCGTAGTACGCCCGCGAGGGCGCGTCCGGGTCGAAGGCGTGCGCCATCGCCCAGGCCGAGAGCCCGGTCAGGGCTCCGACCCCGAGGAGCAGTGCCCACCTGCGCCGCAGGACGCCGAGCCGCGCGAGGACGACCAGCAGCACGGGCCACACGAAGTAGAACTGCTCCTCGATGGCGAGCGACCACGTGTGGCGCAGCGGAGAGGCACCGGACAGGCCGGCGAAGTACGACTGGTCGCTGGCGATGTAGTGCCAGTTCGCGTAGTAGAGCAGCGCCGCGAGCATGTCGTGGAAGCGGTCCTGCAGCTGCAGCGGCGAGCCGTTGCGCGCGGTGACGACCAGCACCGCGAGCACGACCAGCGCCAGCGCGGGGAACAGCCGGCGGACCCGGCGCAGGTAGAAGCCAGACAGCGCGATGCGCCCGTGCTGCGCGTGCTCCGCGAGCAGGATCGAGGTGATCAGGTAGCCGGAGAGCACGAAGAAGACGTCGACGCCCAGGAAGCCCCCGGGCAGCGCACCCCACCCGAAGTGGTAGGCGACGACGGACGAGACGGCGAGCGCGCGCAGCCCGTCGAGTGCCGGGCGGTAGCTGCCTGCCGTACGGCGGGCAGCCACCTCAGCCTCCTGTGAACTCGGCGAGGTCGACGCGGTCGAACGCCTCGAGCGCACCACCCACGGTGCAGTTCACGATCCGCCGGCCGTCGGACTCGTAGATCGCCTTCGCCAGCGCGTAGTTCGCCAGCACCCGGTTCAGCTTCGGGTCCTTCCACGTCTTGCCGGCGCCGAAGTAGCGCGAGTCGAAGTGGTTGGGGTCGTCACCCGCGGAGGTGTAGAGGTTCCCCTTGATCTCGGTGCCGGCCGGGACGGCGTAGCTGAAGTCCATGCCGATGAGCGCGATCTCGCTGAAGCCCATCCAGTAGGCGAGCTGCAGGTTGATGATCGTGACGGACTGGCCGCAGTAGAGGACCTCCGCGGCGTTGGTCGAGAACCGCGGCCGGCAGAAGCTGGGGTCGGCGGTCTTGTAGAAGCCGCCGTTCATGCGGAAGAAGACCGGGTCGTCCTCGGGGCCGCACGAGGGCTCGTAGAGGGTCGGCAGCAGGAACGTGCCGGCGGTGCGCCCGTACGCGAGGACGTCGGGGGTGTTCTCGCGGAAGACGGCGGTGTCCTCCACGACGTAGAACGTCAGCGGGCCGGGGAGCCGCTGGTCGGCGTAGTAGATCCCGTTGACCCCGAAGGTGCTCACGCCCTTCAGCAGGTCGAGGTCGGTCTTGTTGAGCGAGGGGCCGTTGCCGATGATGACGGCCTTCTCGCCGCGGTGGCGGTCCTTGAGCTCGAGCAGCCGCTCGATCGAGGGCTGCGCCAGCCCGCGGTAGTCGCCGAGCGAGCCCTCGCGGTTGTTGCTGCCGGGCCACACCCGGGGCCGGATCGCCGTCGACCGCCGCGGCTGGTCCTGCCGGCTCCTGCCCTGGGCCGCGGCGGCGAGCTTGTCCAGGGAGATCCGCTCCATGACCGGCTCGTCGAGGGCGGCGACGGCCTCGCGCGCCTCCTCGTCGTCGATCGTGACGGCCTCGCTGAAGGGCAGCTCGAGGAGCTGCACCGCGCTCCCGCGGGCCTGCGCCTCGGCCACGACCTCGCGGCCGACCCAGCTGATCGGCGCCGGCACGACCACGACGTCGTAGGCGACGCCCTCGAGCAGGAACTTCGGCAGCGACCGCCGCACGGTGTCCGGGTGGGACGCGAGGAGCAGCGCCTCCGCGCCCATGTCGGCGTCGACGGTGTCCCCGAGCAGCAGCGCGGGCCAGGCAGCGGCGGGCACGCCCGACAGCGCGGTGGCCAGGTGCTGGACGTGGGCGCGGTTCTCGACGAGGACGGCCCAGGAGGGGTGCTCGCGGCGGGCGCACAGGTCGGAGCCGGCGGCCGGGAAGGCCTCCGTCAGCGGTTCGAGGAGGGCGTCCGCCTGCGCGCCGAGCTCCTCGTCGGTGGCGAGCGACCCGTTGCGCTTGGCGGACCGCTGCAGGCCCTTCAGCACGTGCGGTCGCGCCGACTCGCGCGAGTGGCACAGCGGCAACCTGTCGCGGAGCTCGGCGCGGACCACGTCGAGGCCGACCGTGTCATGGGCGTACCCGACCATCCCGAGGTAGCGGAACAGCCGGTTCTCGACCATGGCCCGGCGCAGGACGTCCCCGAGGTCGCCCTCCAGCCCGGGCCGTCCGCTCACCTCGGCGAAGGACCCCTCGGCTCGCCAGGAGCGGTCGAGCAGGCCCACCACGCTGTGCATGTGGTTCGCCGCCCCGGCGGAGACCATCGAGGTCGGCGTCTGCCGGTAGAGGCTGTCCACCATGCCGGTGCCGGCGAACTCCATCCCCGAGCGCAGCGCCCGGGCCCAGAAGTCCACGTCCTCGCCGCCGGTGCGGATGCTCTCGTCGAAGCCCCCGAGGTCGCGCGCCGCCTGGGTGCGCAGCAGCACCTCGTGGATGCCGAACGGGTTCTCGCCGCCGGCGGTGACCAGCGACACCCGGTGCGAGCTGCCCGCGCGCCGGCGCGCGCCGGCCTCCTCGCGCCAGCTCACGTCCGCGGGGACCTGCCGCGTCTTGCCGTAGGCGCCGGCCGCAGCCGTGTCCTCCGCGAGGAGGGCGACGCGCGTCGCCAGCGCGAAGGGGAACAGCGCGTCGTCACCGTCGAGGAACAGCACGTACGGCTCGGTGACCTGAGCCAGTCCGGCGTTCCGGGCTGCCGGCAGCCCCGCGTTGCGCCGCAGCCGGAGCACCTGGATGCGCGGGTCACGGGTGGCGAAGCCGACGGCGATCCGGGTCGTGTCGTCGGAGGACTGGTCGTCGACGACGATCGCACGCCAGAAGGCGTAGGTCTGCGCCTGCAGGCTCTCCAGCGTGTGGGCGAGGAAGCGCATCTCGTTGTGCGCCGGGATGACGACCGCCACGCGCCCGATGTCCGGCGGTGGCGGGGCGAGCACCGGGACCGGGGTACGGCGCAGCCCCAGCTTGCGCGCGATGCGCCCGAGTCGACGGCGCACGGCTCTGACCGCGCGTCGCTGCTGGGGCATGTGCGGCCTTCCGTCGGGGGTCACCGGGGCGTCCGCCTCGGACGAGCGAGGTCGGCGCAGGGTCTCCAGGGTACCGCCGCGCCGGGCACGAACCCCGGGACGCGCTGTGCGGTCACTCACGTCCCCCCGTGCGGCGGCCCGGCTACTCGGAGCCCAGCTGCGTGGTCGCGCCGCCGTCGACGACGAGGGACGCACCCGTGACGAACCGGGCGCTGTCGGAGACGAGGAAGGAGACGGCGGCGGCGACGTCCGCCGCCGCGCCGAGGGCGTGCAGAGGGGTGCGGTCGAGCAGCACCTGCAGGCGCTCGGCCGCGCTCTGCGCGCCCCAGCGCGCGAAGCCGTCCTGGAGCTTGGGGGTGTCGATCGCGCCGGGTACGACGGCGTTCACCCGGATCGCCGGGGCCAGGTCGAGCGCGGCGGCGCGCACCCAGCCCTCGAGGGCCGCCTTCGTCGTCGCGTACGCCGCGATGCCCCTCGTGGTGGCGCGGCCGTGGACGCTGCCGACCACGGCCACGCTGCCGCCGGCGGTCTCGAGGCGGGACCGGAAGGCTCCCACCAGGACGTCGGCGGCGAGGACGTTGACGCGGAACGCGTCCTGCCAGGCGGCGGGGTCGACCTCGCCGGCGCCGCCCAGCGGCTGGGCGGCGGCGTTGTGCACGACGGCAGCGACCGCGTGCGTGCCGGCCAGCTCACCGGCCACCGCGACGAGCGCGTCGAGGTCGGACAGGTCCGTCTCGACGGAGACGTCAGCAGCGGGGGACGGGACGCGGTCCAGCCCGACCACCACGAAGCCGTCCTCGCGCAGGCGGGCGCACAGGGCTGCGCCGATCCCACCCGCAGCGCCGGTGACGACCGCCGTGCGCGGCTCGGCCCCGGTCACCGCGCACCGAGCGACTCGAGGAGCCGGGTGACCGCCTCCGCGCTCGCCCGAGCGACCCCCTGCCTGGTGTTCGAGCCGTTGTGGGCGCCGAGCACGACGTTCGGCATGGTCCGCAGCGGGCTGCTCGCGGGCAGCGGCTCGACCTCGAACACGTCCAGCCCGGC
>DATJGA010000272.1:0-6190 GCA_035495395.1 Mycobacteriales bacterium
TGAGGCCGGAGGCCGCGACGGCAAGGACCGCCGTGCCGGCGACCTTGCGCAGGGTGAAAGACAAGAGAGCTCCTAGGGATCCGTGCGCGAGCCGCACGAGGGCACGAGGCTAGGAGGACATCGGCACGCACGTGGGCAAACCGAGCGGTCGCTGCACGAATGTGTCGCACGGGTCTGGTCTGCGCCCACCCGAACCGGGGCGTCTCGGACATCACGCCGCCGCCGGGGCGCGCCTGCGGGGGTCTGGCAGGATCGGGGCAGGACCGCCGTACCGGAGAACGAGGAGCCGCGCGATGCCCATCGCCACGCCTGAGGCCTACGCCGCCATGCTCGACCGGGCGAAGGCAGGCAAGTTCGCCTACCCGGCGATCAACGTCACCAGCTCGCAGACCCTCAACGCCGCCCTGCAGGGGTTCGCCGACGCCGGCAGCGACGGCATCGTCCAGGTCAGCACCGGCGGTGCGGAGTACCTGTCCGGGCCGAAGGTCAAGGACATGGTCAGCGGCTCGGTGGCCCTCGCGGAGTACGCGCACGTGGTGGCGCAGAGCTTCCCGATCACGGTCGCGCTGCACACCGACCACTGCCCCAAGGACAAGCTCGACGGGTTCATGCGGCCGCTCATCGCGCTGAGCCAGGAGCGCGTCGACCGCGGCCAGCTGCCGCTGTTCCAGAGCCACATGTGGGACGGCAGCGCGGTCGAGCTCGGCGAGAACCTCAGCATCGCGCAGGAGCTGCTCGAGAGGTGCGCGAAGGCCAACATCGTCATGGAGATGGAGATCGGCGTCGTCGGCGGCGAGGAGGACGGCGTCGTCGGCGCGATCGACGAGAAGCTCTACACGACCCCCGAGGACGCGCTGCGGACCGCCGAGGCGATCGGCGTCGGCGAGCGCGGGCGCTACCTGCTCGCCGCGACCTTCGGCAACGTGCACGGCGTCTACAAGCCCGGCAACGTCAAGCTGAAGCCCAGCATCCTCAAGGAGATCCAGGACGCGGTGGGCGCCAAGGTCGGCAAGGACAAGCCGTTCGACCTGGTCTTCCACGGCGGGTCCGGCTCGCTGCTCGAGGAGATCCGCGAGGCGCTCGACTACGGCGTCGTGAAGATGAACGTCGACACCGACACCCAGTACGCCTTCACCCGCCCGGTCGCGGACCACATGTTCAAGAACTACGACGGCGTGCTGAAGGTCGACGGCGAGGTGGGCAGCAAGAAGACCTACGACCCGCGCGCCTGGGGCAAGGCCGCGGAGGCGAGCATGGCCGCCCGCGTCGTGCGGGCCTGCGAGGACCTGCGCTCCGCCGGCACCGCCGCGACGTAGTGGCCTTCACCGGCATCCCCATCGCGGCCCTGGACTTCTACGAGGACCTCGAGGCCGACAACTCCAAGGCGTTCTGGACCGCGCACAAGCCCGTGTACGACGAGGCCGTCCGCGCGCCGCTCGAGGCCCTCGGCGCGGCGCTGGCGGAGGAGTTCGGCGCGCCCAAGGTCTTCCGGCCGTACCGCGACGTGCGGTTCGCCAAGGACAAGACGCCGTACAAGACCAACCAGGGCGTCTACTTCGCCGACTCGTCGCGGTACCTGCACATCACCGCCGCCGGCCTGTTCGTGGCCGGCGGGTACTGGGACACCTCGTCCCCGCAGGTGGCGCGGCTGCGCGAGGCGGTGGCGGACGACGTCAGCGGACCGCGGCTGGAGCAGGCGATCGCCGCGGTCACCAAGGCGGGCTTCGAGATCGGCGGCGACCGGCTCAGCCGGGTGCCGACCGGCTACGACAAGGAGCACCCGCGCGGCGAGCTGCTCAAGCACAAGTCGCTCACCGGCCACGCCGAGCTGGGCGCGCCGGCGTGGTTGTCCACGAAGCGGGCGGTCACCGAGGTGACCAAGCGGTTCCGCGCCCTCGCGCCGCTCGTCGACTGGCTCGACGACAACGTGGGTCGCTGACCCGGCGCGTCAGCGGATCGCGACCAGCAGCGACTTCTCCCCGTTCTGGAAGTACGGGGACGGCTCGTCGGGCTCCGGCAGCACCGCGTGCACCTCGCTGAACCCGGCTGCCAGCAGCACCTCCGCGAGCGCCTGCCGGTCGGGACGCATCTCGGTCAGGTAGCGGATGTTGCCGGGCTCGAGCGTCACCTGGTCCCGGTGCAGGTAGATGTTCCCCCACCCGCGGAAGTGCGCGTTGTCGGGGTAGACGGGGGTGTCGGACTCCACCACGGCGAACGAGGTCGTGGCCTCGAAGAGGTTGCGCGCGAACAGCAGCGGGTTCTCCAGGTGGTAGATCACGCCGAGGGCGAGGGTGACGTCGTAGCTCCGCCCGAGCGCCCGCGCCCAGTCGGCGCGCTCCAGGTCGACGCGGCCGACGCGCCCGCCGTGCTGGCCCTTGAGGGCACGGACGAGCCACATCCGCTCGATGTTGCTGATGTTCAGCTCGATCGCGTCGACGTCCGTGACGCCGCGGGTGAGCAGCCAGTTGGTGACGTAGCCCTCGGCGGCGCCGATGTCCACGAAGGACAGCCCAGCGGGGTCGTCCACGCCGGCTAGGTGCAGGGCCCGGTCGATCATGACGAGCATCGCCTCGACGCGCCGGGAGTAGGCCGCGTAGAAGTCCTCGGTGTCGCGGAGCTCGGGGATGTCGTGGTGGTGCCGCCACTTGATCTGCTCCATGGCGAGCGCCCTCAGCTCGTCCTGGTCCCGTCCCTCGAACGGGTTGGCCTCGGCCCAGGCGACGGGCGGGGACGGCAGGCAGAAGTCGTCGAGGTCGCGGCTGGAGAAGCGCTCGCCGAAGACCCCGTGGCGGGTCCAGTGCCGGCGGTCCTGCGGGTCCCCCGGCTGGGACGCCGTCGCGAACCGGCGCTTCGCGGGCACGGCCGGTGCCTGCGGCCCGGGAGGCACCGCGGTGGACGGTGTGGCGGCCGGAGGCGTCGCGACCGGCGGCACGGCGGCGGCCGCAGGCACGGCGGCGGCAGGAGGCACGGCGGCAGGAGGCACGGCGGCAGGAGGCACGGCGGCAGCGGGCTTGGCGGGGGCGGGCTGCTGCGGCCGGGGGGCGGGGCGGGGCGCCGCAGCGCGGCGGACGCGATCGGCCAGCAGGAGCATCCCGAGCAGCGTGCCGCCGAGCAGGCAGGCCAGCGCAGCGAGGCTGACGGCAGGTGCCACGAAAGCCGTCACGACGGCGACGGCGACGGCGACCAGCACGCCGTACACCGCCACCGGGAAGGCGCGCGTGATCGCCCGCACCGCCTCGATCTCCCTCGACACAGCCGTGCTCCTCCTCGTGCTCGTGCCCGTGATGTCCGCGGGCTTCCCCTTTGCGCAGGGTCTAGCGGCCCTACGCCGACCCGCCTAGGCTGTCACGTCGACACGCCGACGATCATCTGGGGGACCGGCCCGTGCCGCTTCTGAGCTCGCACAAGCCTCGCCATGCCAAGCCCAGCAAGACCGCTCCCACCCTCGCGGTCGGGGGGATGACCGCGACGCTGGGGGCCCTCGCGGCTCCCGCGCAGGCGTCCACCGCGACCGCGGACGACTTCGCCCGGCTGCGCCAGTGCGAGAGCGGCAACAACTACCGGATCAACACCGGCAACGGCTACTACGGCGCCTACCAGTTCAACCTCAACACCTGGCACGGGCTGGGGTACTCCGGCTACCCGCACCAGGCCGCGCCGGCGACGCAGGACCAGGCGGCGCACGAGCTGCAGGCCGATCGCGGCTGGTCGCCCTGGCCGGCGTGCTCCCGCAAGCTCGGCCTCGGTGGGGAGCGCGCGTCCCGCGGCGGCACCCGCACGGTGCTCGTCGGCTCGGCGCACTTCACCGAGACGCTCAGCAAGCACATGGTCCGCCAGAAGCGCGCCGACGTGCGCGCCTGGCAGGCCCGCATGCGCGACCGCGGCTGGGACATCCGCGTCGACGGCCGGTTCGGCCCGCGCAGCGCCCGGGTCGCGGCCCGGTTCGCCGCCGAGAAGGGCATCCGCGTCGCGCCCGGCACCGTCGACCGGACCATGTGGCAGGCCGCCTGGAGCCTCCCCGTCACCTAGAACCCCTGGTACGGCGGGAAAAGGGCTCGACCACCGCTCTACCGTGGGCGCGTGCTCATCCACCCCTGGGACGCGGCGACCTCCGAGGAGGAGTGGCGCTCGTGGCTCGCCGGGCAGCGGGTCGGGACGCTGGTGTGCCCGACCGACGACCTGCCGGTCGTCGTGCCCACCCACTTCGCGTGGACCGGTGAGCAGGTGCTGCTGCACCTAGCCCGGCCGAACCCCGCGCTGGCGGCGCTCGAGGCCCGGCCGCGGGCCGTCTTCAGCGTCACCGGCGACTGGGCGTACGTGCCGTCGTACGCGAAGGCGATCGAGGACGAGGACCCGGCGCTGGGCATCCCGACGTCGTACTACGCAGCCGTCAACCTCGCGTGCACCGCCGAGCTGCTCGACGGCGAGGAGCTGCTCGCCGTCCTCCGCACCCAGCTGGGGCGGTTCGAGCCGGGCTCGGGTGCCGCCGACCCGTCGGTGCACCTGCGCCGGCTGCCGGGCATCCGTGGCGTGCGCCTCAGCGTCGAGTCGGTGCAGGCCAAGTTCAAGTACGGCGGGAACGTCGACGACGCGCACCGCGCCCGCGTCGCCGAGCACCTGCGGGCGCAGGACCAGCTCGGCGCGCTCGGCCAGCTGTCCCGGCGTACGCCGCTCGGGAGCTGACCGGCAAGATGCTGTCATGAGCATCACCGGCAAGGACCTGCTCGGCGGGCCGCCCCCCACCCTCCTCCCCGACGAGCAGGAGCCGCGGCAGCTGCTCGAGGCGCGCGTCGACCCGGCCGAGGTCGCGGCCCGCTTCCCGACGAGCAGCGCCGCCTGGGCGGTGCTCGCGGACGCGGCGTACGAGCGCGGCTCCGTCATCGAGAGCTACGCGTACGCCCGGGTCGGCTACCACCGAGGGCTGGACGCGCTGCGCCGCAACGGCTGGAAGGGCCACGGCCCGGTGCCGTGGGAGCACGCCCCGAACCAGGGCTTCCTGCGCGCGCTGTTCGCCCTCGGTCGGGCCGCGGCCGCCATCGAGGAGACCGAGGAGGCGGAGCGGATCCGCGCCTTCCTCGACGACAGCGACCCCGCAGCGCGGCCGGCGCTCGAGAGCTAGCTCGGCGGGGCCACCGGCGGCGGGCTCACGGGCGGCGGGGTCACGGGCGGCGGCCTGCGCCGACCGAGCAGCGCGGCGCCCGGCAGCCCGGCCAGGGTCCGGCCGGTGTCGTCGACGAAGGCCATGATCCGCTCGGTCGACCCGGCGATGAACGCGACCCGCTCGTTGGTGTCGGCGAGGGTGCGCAGCACGGGCAGGATGTCGCGCTGCACCTGAGCCAGCGTGTCGGGGACCGTCGTGAAGATCGGGTCCTCGAGGACCGTCGCCATGGTGCGCATGCCGGGCGCCAGCCCCTTCAGCGGCTCCTCGAGCTCGCTGATGATGCTGTCCATCCGGGTGGCCAGCCGGTTCATCGTGGCGACCGTCTCCTTGGCCCCGGCGGTGGCGTCCGCGAGGTTCTTCACCGACGCGCTCAGCGCCTGCACCGCGCCCGGGAGCGCGGCGAGCGCCTCGGTCTGCGCCTGCAGCACCGAGAGCACGCCCATGACCACGCTGTCGACCCCGGGGATCTTCGCCACGAACGCACGATACGGGTAGGCTCTGCCCGCAAGAGGCCCCTCGCGCTTGCGGGGCCTTTTCTCGTGTCTGAGGAGTACTCGCATGCCCGCACTCGTCCTCATCGGCGCCCAGTGGGGCGACGAGGGCAAGGGCAAGGCCACCGACCAGCTCGGTGGCGCTGTCGACTACGTCGTGAAGTTCAACGGCGGCAACAACGCCGGGCACACCGTCGTCGTCGGGAGCGAGACCTACGCCCTCCACCTGCTGCCCAGCGGCATCCTCAGCCCGGGCTGCACGCCGGTCATCGCGAACGGCGTCGTGGTCGACCTCGGCGTGCTGTTCACCGAGATCGACGGGCTCGAGGAGCGCGGCATCGACACGTCTCGGCTCGTCATCAGCGCCGACGCCCACGTCATCGCGTCGTACAACCGGGTGCTCGACCGGGTCACCGAGCGCTTCCTCGGCTCCCGCAAGATCGGCACCACCGGCAGGGGCATCGGTCCGACGTACGCGGACAAGATGAACCGCGTCGGGATCCGGGTGCAGGACCTGTTCGACGAGAAGATCCTGCGG
>DATJGA010000273.1:0-8884 GCA_035495395.1 Mycobacteriales bacterium
GTGACGGTCGCCGACCGCGGGAGCCCGTCGATGAGCGAGATCTCCCCGAAGTAGTCACCGGGGCCGAGCGAGTTGCGCTCCTCGCCCCCGACCTTGACCTGCGCGGTGCCCTCGAGGATGAGGTGGAAGCCGACAGCGCCGCCGCCCTCCTCCGTCACCTGGTGGCCCTCGGCCACGTCGACGATCCGCATCTGCTTGGCGATGGCCGCCCGGTCCTTGTTCTTCAGGTCGGCGAACAGGTCGACCCGGCGGAGCAGGTCGGGGAGGTCAGCGGTCGTGGTCATTCGAGTCCCCAAGGGTGCTGGCGGGTGGACGGGTCACTGTGCGACGCCACGCTCCCCTCACGGGGAGGAGCCGTCTGTGTGCAGGCTGACACAGCCTGCCTCGTGTGCCAACGCATCAGCTGCCTGCGTGCGCCGCGAGCTTGCGCAGGTCGCGGATCACGACCTTGCCGCGGGACAGCGCGACGATGCCGAGGGCCTGCAGGTCGTTGAGGACGATGTTGGCCGTGGGCCGGGTCGTGCCGGCCAGGCTGGCGATGTCCTGCTGCGTCAGCGGGAGCACCAGGCCGTCGCCGGCGTCGGGGTAGAGCCGCACCGTCTCCAGGAGCCGCCTGGCGACGCGCTCCTCCACCGAGCGGTAGAGCGCGTCCATCAGGTGGTGCGAGAGCCGGTCGACGCGCGCCGCGAGCACCGAGACCAGCACCCGCTCGACGGCCGGCTGGGCGTCGCACAGCCGGAAGAAGTCGTCGCGGTGCAGGGCCTGGGTGCGCACGTCCTCCAGCGCGTAGGCGGAGGCGCTGCGCGTCATCGACTTGCGCAGCAGGGCCATCTCGCCCAGCGCCTGCCCGGGCCCCATCAGCGCGAACGTGGCGTTCTCCCCCGACGGGGTGAGGGCGCGTACGGCGACCCGACCGCTCACGACGAAGTGCAGGGTGTCGCCCGGCTCGCCCTCGAGGAACAGCACGTCCCTCGCCCTGAACTGCCGGGGACGGGTGGTCGCCAGCACCGCCTCGCGCTGCTGGTCGGTCAGCCCGGCGAGCAGCTCCCACCGCACCGGGGTCGTCACGAGCCGACCTGCTCCGAGGAGCCGCGGGAGAGCCGGAACCGCGCGGTGTCGGTGATCGAGGCGCTGGCGCCGAGCTGGCTCACCGCGCGCCGGAAGTCCTCCGCGCCGATCCGCCACAGCACGCTGTCGGTCGCCGCCGCCACGCTGGCCGAGCGCGGCCGCCCGTGCAGCAGCCCGATCTCGCCGACGTACCCCGGGGCCTCCACCACGGAGACCGGACGCCCGTCGATCGAGACGTCGAGCCGCCCGGACACCAGCACCCAGAGGGCGTCCGCCTCGTCGCCCTGCCGGATCAGCTGCTCCCCGGCGGCCAGCGGCACGTCCTCGAGGCCACGGGCCAGCGCCTCCAGTGCCGGGGCGGTCGCCGCGGCGAGCAGGTCGAGACGGGTGAGCACGGCCACCCGAGCCCGTACGGCGACGAGCGCCCCTGCGGCCCGCCGGTCCGCCGCGAGCAGCGGCTTGGAGCTCAGGACAGCCAGGCCGGCGAACCCGAGGCCGAACACCACGAGCGTCACGCCCAGGCTGCTCACCTTGAGCAGGGCAGCGGCCGCGGCGCTGCCGGTGACGCAGGCCGCGAGGACGACGGTGTCGACCAGGCCCAGCGCGCGGCTGAGCAGGTCCCGCGGGAGGTCGCGCTGCAGGGCCGTGATCGCCAGCACGTCGATGAGCACCATGCCCGACCCGGCCAGCACCTGCAGGGCGAACGCCGTGCCGATCCCGCTCACCAGCGCGGTGACGGCGAACGGCAGGCACAGCAGCAGCATCCCCGCGACGAGGACGTCGGCCAGCCGGCCGCGGGCGGCGAGCCGGTTCGCGACCGTCGCCAGCAGCACCCCGCCGAGCGCCTGCCCGGCGAGCAGGTAGCCGTACCCCTTGCTGCCCGACCCGAGGTCCACGCTCACGGCGACGAGCAGCACCGAGGACGCGCCGTACACGGCGGTGTCGAGGAAGACGAAGAGCACCAGCGTGCGGGCCACCGCGCTGCCCACCACCGCCTTCACGCCGTCGGTGAGCTGGGTGCGCAGCGACTCCCCCCGCGCGCCCGCGCCGCCGCGGCTGCGGGTCCGGATGAGGGCCACGAGCGCCGCGGCGACGAGGAAGCTGGCGGCGTTCACCCCGAAGCCGAGCTCCGGCCGGCCGGCGGCGATGAGGGCCCCGCCCAGCGCCGGCCCCGCCACCACGGTGCCGCTGACCAGCAGCGAGTAGAGGGCGTTCGCCGCGGCCAGGTCCTTCTCGCCGACGACGTCGGCGGTGAGGGCACCGGCCGCGGGGCGGTACGGCGCGCCGACGACCGCACCGGCCGCGTTGAGGACCAGCAGGAACCACAGCGGCCCGGAGGTGAGGACGACGACGACCATGAGCGAGGTCAGCACCGACGACAGGAGCGCGCAGGCGCGCATGAGGTCGGCCCGGTCGTAGCGGTCGGCCAGCACCCCGCCGTACGAGCTCGCGAGCAGGCCCGGGATCCAACGGGCCGCGGTCGCCACGGCCAGCAGGCCCGGGGACTGGGTGCGGTCGTAGAGGTAGGCCAGGAGCACCACGCTGGAGGCCCAGGTGCCGACCTGGTCGACGAGGAACGACACGGTGAGCAGCCGGAAGTCGCGGTGCGACAGGGCACCGCGGTAGCTGCCCGCCCCGTCCCCCGCGACGCCCATGGCGCGGACGGTATCGCTGCACGTGCCTGCTCCGTGTCACGATGCCGCCGTGCCCGAGGACCTGATGACGACGCTTGCCGCTGCCGCGAACGCCGTCACCGCGGCCCTGGAGCCCGCCGAGCAGGACGCGCTGCTCCAGGCGGTCGTCGACGCGGCCCGCGAGATCTTCGGCGCGGCGGCCTGCTCGCTCGCTCTCGTCGACGAGGCCGCGGGGACCATCGTGTTCCGCGTCGCGAGCGGTTCCGGCGCGCACGAGGTCCTGGGCCAGCACATCCCGCTCGGCCGTGGGGTCGCCGGCTGGGTGGTGGCGAGCGGGATGCCGCTCGCGGTCGACGACGTGCGGTCGGACCCACGGTTCGGGCGCGACGTCGCCGAGCGCACCGGGTACGTGCCGCGCTCCATCCTCGCCATGCCGCTGCAGACCGACCAGGCCATGCTCGGGGTGCTCTCGGTGCTGGACCGCGAGCTGCCCGTCGGCCCGGTGGCCGCGCAGCGCGAGATGGCGCTGCTCGGCCTGTTCGCCGCCCAGGCGGCCTACGCCATCGACGCCGCCCGCGTGTTCAAGGACGTGGGCGGCTGCCTCCTCAACGCCTTGCGCGGTGCCCAGCCCGGCGACGGGTTGGAGGCGGTGCTCGGCCGGGCGCAGCAGAGCGCCTCACCGCCGGACCAGCGGCTCATCTACCTCACCCACCTGTTCGCCCGCCTCGGCCGCGCCGACCCCGAGCTGCAGGTCGTGGCGTCGAAGGTCCTCGGCGACCTCGTCGACTACGCCGAGACCAAGCAGGCGCTGTGACCTCCTCGCTGCCCGCGTGGGCCTGGCAGTTCGAGCCGGGGCACCTGCCCGCCGTACAGGCGATGGGGCTGGAGTCGCCGATCACGCCGGAGTGGGCCTTCGGCGGGGGCACGGGCAAGGGCGTCCGGGTCGCCGTCGTGGACAGCGGCATCGAGGCCGGGCACCCGCTCGTGGGCGAGGTGCAGGGCGGCGTCGTCGTCGAGCCCGAGGGGGCGAACGGCATCCGGTACGTCGAGGGGCCGCACGAGGACCTCTACGGGCACGGGACGGCGTGCGCCGGGATCATCCGGTCGCTGGCCCCGGAGTGCGAGCTGTACAGCGTGCGGGTGCTCGGGGCGCGGCTGACCGGCAAGGGGACCGTGTTCGCCGCCGGGGTCCAGTGGGCCATCGACCGGGGGATGCAGGTCGTCAACCTGTCGATGTCCACGCGCCGGCGGGAGATGTTCAGCGCGTTCCACCGGATCGCCGACCAGGCCTACTTCTCCGGCACGGTGCTCGTCTCCGCGGTCAACAACGTGCCCGAGAAGAGCTACCCCTCGGAGTTCGCCTCGGTGATCTCGGTGGCGAGCGGGCCCGGCGAGGGGCCGTACGCCCTGTCGTACAACCCCCGGCCGCCGGTCGAGTTCGGCGCGCCCGGCACGGACGTGGACATCGCCTGGCTCGGCGGCTCGACGATCCGCGCGAGCGGCAACTCCTTCGCCGCCCCGCGCGTCACCGGCATGGTGGCGCTCATGCGGTCGAAGCACCCGGGGCTCACGCCGTTCGAGGTGAAGACCGTGCTGCGGGCCATCGCGTCGAACGCCGCCCCCGGGACGACGACGACCGGACCCCAGCAGAGCTGAGATCCGGTCGTCGTCGGCGGCGCGGTGGCGCCTACCCGGGCGGCGCCTGGATGCCGGGAGCCTGCACCCCAGGAGCCTGCACGCCGGGAGCCTGTACGCCGGGAGCCTGGACGCCCGGGGCCTGCACTCCCGGGGCCTGGACGTGTCCGGCGGAGTCGTCCTCGTCGTCGTCCACTCCCGGTGCGTGGACGCCGGGTGCGTGGACGCCGGGGGCCTGCACGCCGGGGGCGTGCACTCCCGGGGCCTGGACGTGTCCCGCAGCGTCCTCGTCGGTCTCGTTGGGACCGCGGACACCCGGGGCGTGGACGCCAGGTGCGTGGACTCCGGGAGCCTGCACGCCGGGTGCGTGGACGCCGGGCGCGTGGACGTGGCCCTCGGCGTCCTCGCCGCCGAGCGCTCCGGAGCTGAAGCTGATGTCGTTGTCGGTACCCATCGTGCTCTCCCTGTGGTGTTGGCCGTGCTCGGATGTCCTCACTGTGGCGGTCCCCGATCGGGCCGTCTGTTCGCTGGCTTACGCAAGGCCGGAGCAGCGCACCTGTGTCGTGTGACGAGCGTCGCACGTCCTTGCGCCGGGCAACAGAGCCGTGATCGACACAGTCGGGCGGTCACCGTCGGTCACCGGGCGGGGCGAATTGTGCGACTTCTCTTCCGTCGAAGAGGTTGCACGGGGCACGTTCCTGGGCGGAGCGCGGCTGGGGGGCCGCGCGCGACAGGGGGATCGACTCGTGAGGACCTTCATCAGGGCGGCCGTCGTGGCGGTCGCCGTACCCGGCCTGCTCAGCGGGCTCAGCGCGACGCCGGCGTGGGCGGACGACGTGCGGACCGTGGCGACCGGGTTCGCCGGACCGCTGCACGTGGCGGTCGCACCGGGCGGCGACGTGCTCGTGGCGGACGCGTTCCTCGGCGCGATCGACCGCGTCCACCCGTCGACGGGGGCGGTCACCGAGGTCACCAGCGCCCAGGCGTTCACGCCGGGCGTCGACGTGCTGGGCGGGCAGGTGTTCTTCACCAAGAGCGAGGACCCGCACGACGGGGCGCCCGACGGCACGACCACGCTGTGGCGCTGGACCGCGGACGGCGGCGCCGTGCAGGTCGCCGACCTGCTGGCCTGGGAGTACGCGCACAACCCGGACGGCCAGCCGCAGCGCACCGGTGAGGACGCGGACTCCAACCCGTACGGCGTGCTCGCGCTGCCGGGTCGGGTGCTCGTCGCGGACGCAGCCGGCAACGACATCGTCGAGGTCCGCTCGAACGGCGCGATGCGGACGCTGACGCGCTTCCCGAACAGCTTCGTGGGTGACTGCGCGACCGCCAGCAACAACGGCGTCCCGAACGCCGGCTGCGACCCGACCCCGACCGACCTCAAGCTCGGCCCGGACGGCTTCCTCTACGTCTCCGGGCTCGGCGGCGAGGCGGAGGGCCACATCTGGAAGGTCAACGCGACCACGGGCGCCATCGTCGAGCACCACGGCGGCTTCCCGCCGCTGACCGGCATCGCCGTCGCGAAGGACGGCACGGTCTACGTCGCGTCGCTGTTCACCAGCCAGGTCTTCCGGCTGAACCACGGCTCGATGTCCGTGGCCGACGTGCCCGGCCCGTCCGGGCTCGACACGGACCGCAACGGCACGCTGTACGCCGGCAGCGTCGACTTCGAGGGCGGCCCCGGCTCCCTGCTGTCGATCGCACCCGCGGCGTTCCACGCCCCGTAGCCCCGGCCCAGCACCACGGCACCCCGTCCCCGTGGGCGGGGTGCCGCGCTGTGCCCGTGAGTGGCGCCGCAACGCGGCACTGCGCAGCATGGGGGTGTGCACCGTCGACGCGTGGCCGGCCTGGCCCTGCTCCTGACGGCGGCCTGCTCCGGGGGCTCCACGCCGGTGGCCACGCCGACGGCTTCCCCCACGCCGACGAGCTCGGCGGCTCCGAGCGCGAGTCCTCCCGCCTCCGTGCACAGCACACCGTCCCCGTCGGCGAACCCCACGTCGTCGTGGCCGACGTACCACCGCTCGACCGCACGGGACGGCGACGCCGGGGCGGGCCTGCCGTCGCTGGCGGGACCGCTCCACCGGGCCTGGGCCGCCGAGCTCGACGGGGCCGTGTACGGCTCACCGGTCCTCGTCGGCAGCACCGCCGTGGTGGCCACGGAGAACGACAGCGTGTACGCCCTCGACGTCGCCACGGGCCGACGGCTGTGGCGGCGGCACCTCGGGACGCCCGTGCGCCGCTCCGACCTGCCCTGCGGCAACATCGACCCGCTCGGCATCACCAGCACCCCGGCGTACGACGAGGCCACCGGCTCGGTCTTCGTCGTCGCGGAGACGAGGGGTGCGCACCACACGCTCTGGGCCCTGGACGCGCGCACCGGGTCGCCGCGCTGGCACCGCTCCCTCGACGTCGCGTCCGGGCGGGACCGGCACGCCGAGCAGCAGCGGTCGGCGCTGCTCGTCACCTCGGGCCGCGTCGTCACCGCCTTCGGCGGGCTGGCCGGCGACTGCGGCGACTACGTCGGGTACCTCACCTCCGTCCCGACCACGGGACGCGGCGGGACCGCCGTGTACGCCGTACCGACCCGCCGGGAGGCCGGCATGTGGGCGGCGGCCGGTCCGGCCGTCGACGCGAGCGGCCACGTGCTCGTCGCGGTGGGCAACGGCGCGGCGACGGGTGGCCGCTGGGACGGCAGCGACTCGGTGCTGGCGCTCGACCCGGTGACGCTGCGCCTTGTCCGCTCGTTCCACCCCGCGACGTGGGCGGAGGACAACGCGGGCGACCTCGACCTGGGCTCGCTGTCGCCGGTGCTCGTGGCCGGCAAGGTCGTCGTCGCCGGCAAGCGCGGGGTCGCGTACCTGCTGTCACCGTCGCTCGGCCTGCTCGACTCCCTCGACGGGTGTGCGGGCTTCGGCGGGGCGGCCGTTCGCGGCGCCACCGCCTACCTCCCCTGCACGTCGGGGCTGCGCGCGGTGACCGTGCGCGGGTCGCGGCTGCAGTGGGGCTGGCAGGCGTCCGGGATCCCGGGGTCGCCGGTGCTGGCCGGCAGCGCGGTCTACGTCCTCGACCCGCAGGCGGAGCGCTTCCACGTGCTCGCCCTCGGCACGGGCCGGTCGCTCGCGTCGCTCGACGTCGGCGCGCCGATCAGCCGGTTCGCCTCGCCGACCGTGGCCGACGGGGGCCGCACCGTGCTGCTGCCGACGATGCGGGGCGTCGTCGCCGTCCGCTGATCAGGCCCGGCCCACCGCGACGTCCACGACGAGGACCTGCCCCTTGCCGGCGTGCTCGGCCGTCGGACCCTGCCAGTCGTTGGCGGTGATGTAGAGGGCAGAACCGCTGAGGGCGCAGGAGAACGCACCCCGGTCGAGCGGCACCGTCGCCAGCACCCGGCCGCCCTCGCGCACGCGCACGCACTGCTGGTGCGGCACGTCGGCGAACCACAGGGCGCCCTCCGCGTCGACGCAGATCCCGTCGGGTGCCGCGTCGCCCAGGTCGGCCCAGACCCGGCGGTTCGTCAGCGACCGGTCGGGTGCGACGTCGAACGCGGTGATGCGGCCCGCGTACGACTCGGCCACGAGCAGCTGTCCGGTCCGCGTCAGTGCCATGCCGTTGGGGAACGCCAGGTCGCCGGCGACCACGCGGGTCTGTCCCTCGGGCGTCACCACCACCACCAGACCCGGCCCGGGATCGCCGCCGGGGAAGTCGAAGCCGATGCCGTTGACGAACGCGAACCCGGCGTCGTCGACGACGACCTCGTTCCAGGGGTACGGCGAGTGCTCCGCCAGCGAGGCGTGCGGGACCAGGGTGCCGTCCGGCTCGCGGCGCAGCAGGCGCCCCCGCGGCGAGTCCACCGCCAGGAGCCTGCCGTCGGGGAGGTGGTCGAAGCACAGGGGGAAGGAGGGCACCTCGGCGATCACCTCGGCCTTCCCTCCCGCGTCGAGCCGGAGCACCGAGTGCGCGCCCCAGTCCGCGAGCCACAGCGCCCCGTCGTACCAGCGGGGTGACTCGGGGAACGCCAGCCCCGTCAGCAGGACCCGCGGTGCGCTCACGCCGGCCAGTCAATACCGTCGTCGTGTGACCGAGGTACGGCGGGTGAGCGCCGAGGACACCGCCGACCTGCGCCGGCGGGTGCTGCGAGGCGGGCGCCCGGTGGCGCTGCCGGGGGACGACGACCCGACCGTGTTCCACGTCGGCGCGTACGACGGCGGCCGGCTCGTCGGCACCGGCAACGTGAGGCGGGAGCCGGCTCCCTGGGCTCCCGACGTACCGGCCTGGCGGTTGCGCGGGATGGCGACGGAACCGGAGCGGCGCGGGGAGGGTGTCGGCGCGGCGGTCCTCGAGGCGCTGCTCGAGCACTGCCAGGCCGAGGGCGGCGGCGAGCTCTGGTGCAACGCGCGGACGCCCGCGCGATCGTTCTACCTGCGGGCCGGCTTCACCGAGGTCGGCGAGGAGTGGGTCGACCCCGAGATCGGTCCGCACGTCCGCATGCGCCGGATGACCTGAGGGGGCGGGCGCGGGGAGCTAGTGCCGGACCTCGTCGCGGG
>DATJGA010000274.1:0-6286 GCA_035495395.1 Mycobacteriales bacterium
GCGGGCGCTGTCGGTGGCCGACGGGCTCGAGCCCGACTCCCTCACCGCGGGGGTGCTGCGGCTCCACGCGGAGCGGGTGGCGCTGGTACGGCGGGAGACGCACGTGACGGAGCGCTTCACCAGCGCGCACCCGACCGTGCCCGTCGTCGAGGTGACCGCCCAACCGGGCGACGTGCACGACCTCGAGGGGCTGCGCCGGGTCGGCGCGGACCTCAGCGCTGCCGGACGATCGACGCCTGAGCGTCCGAGAACAGCCGCGCCCAGGACGTGACGTCGGGGCGGCGGCGGAGCAGAGCACGGCGCTCACGCTCGGTCATCCCGCCCCACACGCCGTACTCGACGCGGTTGTCGAGGGCGTCGGCGAGGCACTCGGTGCGGACCGGGCAGCTGCGGCAGACGAGCTTGGCGAGGTTCTGCGCCGCCCCGCGCGCGAACAGCAGGTCGGGGTCACCCGTGTGGCACAGCGCCTGCGCTGTCCACTCACGGGTCAGGGTGTCGGTGGTGACCGTCACGGTACGGATCCTCGCTCTCCGTGCTGCCAAGGATCAGGCGGCAGTGACCGAAAGGTACGAGACGGACGCGATCGGACGGCAGTGTCCGAACGGACCTTTGTGGGTAGTCCGAGCGGGCTATGCGGCGGAAGCACGCGCCAGGGGCGCATAGGCTCAGCCGGTGACGACGACGTCCCCCGCCCTGGCGCGCGTCGCGGCCGCTCTCGCGCTGTCCGTCCTCGCCGGCATCTGCTTCGCAGGCGTGCTGTTCCCGCTCGTCGGCACGGTGGGGCTGATCGGCAAGCGCGGGGCGGACGACTTCCTCGCGCTGCCCGCCACGCTGGACACGCCCGCCCTCGCCCAGCGCAGCCGGATCCTCGACAGGACCGGCCACGTCGTGGCCACGCTGTTCACCGAGAACCGGGTGCGGGTCACGCTCGGGCAGGTGCCGAAGACCGCCCAGGACGCGCTCATCGCGATCGAGGACAGCCGGTTCCGCGAGCACCGCGGCATCGACCTCAAGGGCACGCTGCGCGCGCTGGCGCGCAACTCCAGCTCCGGAGAGGTGCAGCAGGGCGGCTCCACGCTCACCCAGCAGTACGTCAAGAACGTGCTGATCGAGAGCGCCCGCACGAAGGCCGGGCAGCAGGCGGCCCGTGAGCGGTCGGTGCACCGCAAGCTCCAGGAGGCGCGCTACGCCCTGGCCCTGGAGCAGACGCTGACCAAGGACCAGATCCTCGAGGGCTACCTCAACATCGCCTACTACGGGAACGGCGTCTACGGCATCGGGACCGCCGCCGCGCACTACTGGGGCATCCCGGTCTCCCGGCTCACGCTCGCCCAGGGCGCGCTGCTCGCCGGGATGGTGCAGAACCCGAAGCGGTACGACCCGCAGGCGAACCCGAAGGACTCGGTCGCGCGGCGCAACGTCGTCCTCAACCGGATGCGGGAGCTGGGGCTCATCACCCCCCAGCAGGCGCTGGCGGCCTCCCGTGCCGGCCTGGGCCTGCACATCAGCAGCGTGAAGAGCGGCTGCGAGGCGCCAGGCGTGACCGCGCCGTTCTTCTGCGACTACGTGCGGCGCTACCTCGAGGACGGCCCGGCCGGCAGCGCGCTCGGCGCGACCAAGCAGGAGCGCCAGGAGGCGCTGCTCGCCGGCGGCCTCACCATCCGCACGACCCTCGACCCGCAGGTGCAGACCTCGGCGCAGCGGGCGGTCGACGAGCAGGTGCCCCGCACCGACCGCTTCGGCGCGGCCGCGGTGGCCGACGTCGTCGAGCCGGGCACCGGCGCCGTGCGGGGCATGGCGGTGGACCGCGGCTTCGGCAGCGGCAAGGGCCAGACGAAGGTCAACCTCGCCCTCGGCGGGTCGCTCGGCTTCCAGCCGGGCTCCACGTTCAAGGTGTTCACGCTCGCCCGCGCCATTCAGATGGGGATCTCCCCCCAGCTCACGCTCTACGCGCCGCAGCGGTACTGCCCCAAGGCCTACCCGTACCGGCTCGCCGACGGGTCCTGCCCCGGCAACGCCGGCGACTCCGAGTCGGGTCGCTTCACGCTGGTGAAGGCCACGTGGGAGTCGGTGAACACCTACTTCCTGCAGCTCGCCGAGCGCACCGGCCTGGACGGCCCGATCGGCCTGGCCGAGGCGATGGGCGTGCGCCAGCTCGGCGGCGGCTGGGAGGGCGGCCCGCTGTCGCACCTCGGCTCGTTCGTCATCGGCGGCTCGAACACGGTCAGCCCGCTCGCCATGGCCGGCGCCTACGCCACGCTGGCCGCCCGGGGGCAGTACTGCCCGCCGAACCCGATCGACTCGATCACCGACAGCCAGGGCAAGGAGGTGTCCCTGCCGACCACCCCGTGCTCGCAGGCCCTCGAGCCCGAGGTGGCCGACACCGTCACCTCGATCCTGCGCGGCGTCATCGACGGCCCGGCGCCGGCGCGCACCGGGAAGGGCGCGTCGATCGGCCGCCCCGCCGCCGGCAAGACCGGGACGACGGACGAGAGCAAGGCCGCCTGGTTCTGCGGCTACACCCCGCAGCTGGCCACCGCGGTGTGGGTCGGCAAGCCCACGCCCACGCCGATGCGCAACGTCACGATCAACCACCACCACTACCGGGCGGTGTACGGCGGGTCTCTGCCCGCGCCGATCTGGCGTCAGGTGATGCTCGGAGCGCTCAAGGGCGTCGCGCCCGTCGACTTCACGGCGCCGCCCAAGCTCGACGAGGGCACCAAGGTCGCCGTACCCGACGTGCACGGGCTGCCGGTCGACGCCGCCAGCGAGCAGCTGCGGGCCGCCGGCTTCGGCGTCGTCGTCGGCGCGGCGGTGAACGCGGGACCGGTGCCTGCCGGGATCGTCGTGGGCACGCAGCCGGCCGCCGGCACGCAGCTGCCGGCCGGGTCCACCGTGACGATCGTGCCGTCGAACGGGCTGGCACCTGTGGCGACCCCCACGCCGACGCTCACCCCGGGCCCCAGCCCCACGAAGCCGGGGCACGGCCCGCCGCCGCCGTCGCCGACCGCCACCCCGTCCCCGACACCGAGCCCGTCGAAGAAGCCGCCGCACCCGTAGCGGTCAGCCCGCCAGCGCCGCCCGCACGGCGGCGGCGACCCGGCCGCCCTCGGCCCGGCCGGCGACCTTGGGGCCGACCGCCTTCATGACCTGGCCCATCGCCTGCGGGCCGCTCGCGCCGGTCTCGGCGACGGCCTCGGCGACGAGGGCTGCGAGCTCGTCGTCGGACAGCTGCGCCGGCAGGTACGCCGCGATGACGGCCTCCTCGGCGAGCTCCCGCTCGGCGCGCTCCTGGGCACCGCCGGCGTGGTAGGCCTCCGCGGCCTCGCGCCGCTTCTTGCCCTCACGGGCGAGGACCTTGAGCTCCTCGTCGTCAGAGAGGGAGCGCGCCTCCTTGCCGGCGACCTCCTCGTTGCCGATCGCCGTGAGCACCATGCGCAGCGTCGCCCGCGTGAGCTCGTCCTGCGCCTTCATCGCCGTGGTCAGGTCGGCCTGCAGTCGGTCCTTCAGCGCACCCATGGGATGGAGGCTAGCGAGCAACACGATGGGGCTCGCTCAGTCGGGGTGACAGGATTTGAACCTGCGGCCTCTACGTCCCGAACGTAGCGCGCTACCAAGCTGCGCCACACCCCGATGGAACGCGCACGAGCCTACCGGACGCCGCGACGGTCCCTCCGCGGTCCGAGGCCGGTACGGCTACATGCGGAAGACGGGCGGTGGCGGGGCGAGGTCGGCCCGCGGGCAGTCCGCCAGGGTGTACCCGCCGTACCCGAGGGCCTCGTCGCACAGCGACTCGACCGTGAAGCCGTGCATCGCGCCGACCTTGGTGACGGTGGCGCGGTAGACGGTGATCGCGTACTTGGTCGGCGTGCCGTACGTGACGTGCAGGCTGCCGAGCAGCTGGGCCCCGCCTGGCTCGTCGAACCGGTCCCAGGGCCGGTCGTAGCGCTGCCACAGCGTGGGGCTGCTGGACCACAGGCCCTCCTGCCGGGCGTCCCGCATCGCCAGCTCGACGAGCACCGCGCGGGCGGCGCTCTCCGGCAGCACGGCCGACGGACGGATCACCTCGGTGACGGCGACGTCCTCGTAGACCGCAGCGGCGAGCTCTTCGAAGGGGTTCACCCTCTGTGCATCGGCGTCCGAAGGGCCCGAGTTCAGCCTTCTCAGGGAGAGGCAGAGGCCTGTGGCGACGTGGGCAGCAACGACGGGACCGTCGCGGTCGGCGAGGGCGTCGGGCTCGGCGTCGGCGACGGCGTCGGGGAGGGCGTCGGCGAGGGCGTCGGGGACGGGGTGGGCGAGGGCGTCGGGGACGGCGTCTCGCTCGGCGTGGGGGTCGGCGACGGCTCGGTGAGCAGCGGCAGGTCGCGCTCCACGGCCGCGATCAGCTGCAGCAGGAGCTGGGCCCGCGCCTGGCTCAGCCGGCTCGCCCGGACCTGGTCGTCGATCTCCTGCCTGAGGTCGGCGGCGGCCGTCCGCGCCCCCGCGACGTCCTTGGCGTTGACCTGCTCGACGAGCTGGGCGGTGAGGTCCTGGAGCTTCTCGTGCGGCGTCAGACCGCTGCCGCTGCAACCGGTCAGCAGCGCCCCGCACAGGACGAGCGCGGCCAGCCGCCTCACGAGCGGGCCACCTGGTCGGTCAGCTGCTGCAGGTCGCGCTGCAGCTGCGGCGGCAGGTCGGTGCGCACCGCCGGCACCTGCTGCGGGGTGCTCGACTCGTGGCGCTGCGAGAGCACCGCACCGCCGGCCGCCAGCGCCACCACCGCCAGCACGGCTGCCACCACCCACGGCGCGCGGTTGCTGCGGCCGGCAGCCGCAGCGGGTACGGCGACCGGCCGGGCCATCACCGTCGTGCGCGGCGCCTCGGGGCGCAGCACCGTCGTGACCGCCTCGGCCGCACCGGTGCTGTCGCCCGTCATGAGGGCGCGCAGCGCGTCAGCGCACTCCTGCGCCGTCGGCCGGGACAGGGGGTCGCGCGCCGTCATCGCGGTGAGCAGCCCGCTCCAGCCGGTCGGCAGCGAGGGCGGCATGACCGGCGAGCGGTGCAGCCGCGCCATCGCCGCCTCCATCGGCGGTCCGTCGTACTCGCGGGTGCCGGTGAGCGCCTCGAGCAGGACCAGGCCGAGCGCGTAGACGTCGGCGGGCGGGCCGACCGGCTCCCCCGCGACCTGCTCCGGGGCGAGGTAGCCGGCAGTGCCGACCATGAGCCCGGTGCTGGTCACCTTCGCGGCGTCGACGAGACGGGCGATGCCGAAGTCGGTGAGCTTCACGGTGCCGTCGCCGCCGAGCAGCACGTTCCCGGGCTTGACGTCGCGGTGGACCATGCTGCGGGCGTGCACGTGCGCCAGCGCGTCCGCAACGCCGGCCCCGACGGCGGCGACCCGGGCCACCGGCAGCGGCCGGGCGCGGATGGCGTCGGAGAGGGTCTGCCCCTCGACGTACTCCATGACGACCCACGGCCGGCCGCTGGTGTCGGTGCCGGCGTCGTAGACCTGCACCAGCGAGGGGTGGGAGAGCTGGGCGAGGGTGCGCGCCTCGTCGGCCGCGCGCACGGCCGACTCGTCGTGCGGCGCGGTCACCAGCTTCAGGGCGACCACGCGGTCGAGGGAGGTGTCGGTCGCGCGCCAGACCTCCGCCGTGCCGCCGCGGCCGACCAGCCGCTCGAGGCGGTAGCGGCCACCCACGACGGCTGCCGACGGCACGGCCCGGGTGGGCTCGTCGGGGTCCGTCACCGACGGACCAGCAGCTCGGCGATCTGGACGGCGTTGAGGGCGGCGCCATTGCGCAGGTTGTCGTTGGAGACGAACAGAGCCAGGCCCTGCGGCCCGTCCTGACGGACCCGCCCGACGTACGACGGGTCCTGGCCGGCGGCCTGCAGCGGGGTCGGGACGTCGGTCACCTCGACGCCGGGCGCGCCGGCCAGCAGCTCCAGCGCGCGGGCGACGGAGAGCTCACGGGCGAACTCGGCGTTGAGGCTCAGTGAGTGTCCGGTGAAGACCGGCACGCGCACGCAGGTGCCGCTGACCCGCAGGTCGGGGATCCCGAGGATCTTGCGGCTCTCGTTGCGGAGCTTCTGCTCCTCGTCGGTCTCGAACGCGCCGTCGTCGACGATCGAGCCCGCCATCGGCAGCACGTTGAAGGCGATCGGCCGGACGTACTTGTGCGGCTCGGGGAAGACCACGCTCGCGCCGTCGTGGACGAGCGAGGTCGCGTGCTCGGCGACCTTGCGCACCTGGGTGTCGAGCTCCTCGACCCCGGCGAGGCCGGAGCCGCTCACGGCCTGGTAGGTG
>DATJGA010000275.1:0-8193 GCA_035495395.1 Mycobacteriales bacterium
GTACCGGGTGTGGCACGACCGGGCCGTCCTGCACTTCCTCGTCACCCCTGAGCAGCGGGCGCAGTACCTCCGCGTCGCGGCCCGGGCCGTCGCGCCCGGTGGGGCGCTCGTGGTCGGCGTCTTCGCCGACGACGGCCCGGAGCAGTGCTCGGGGCTCCCGACCGCCCGCTACGACGCAGCCGCACTCGCGTCTGTCTTCGACCCGGCCTTCGTGCTCGAGCACGCCGAGCGCGAGGAGCACGTCACCCCCTGGGGCGCCGTCCAGCCCTTCACCTGGGTCGTCCTCCGCCGTACCAGCGCCTGACGACCGGCGGGCGCGCTAAGCCTCGAAGGCCACCAGCCGTCCCGAGCCGACGCTCCAGTCGTCCAGGGAGAACACCGCGATCCCCGCCGTGCCCATCCCCCGGTCGCTGCGCTCCCGCGCCGCCGGGCTGTCGTCGAGCTCCCACGCGAACCGCTCGATCGACGGGTTGTGCCCCACCAGCACGAGCGTCCCCACCGACGGCTCCGTCTCGGCCACGACGAGACGCAGGTCCTCCACGGACGCCTCGTACACGCGCTCGTCGACCTCGGGGACGGCCGACCCCACTCCTGCCAGCTCCCACGTCTCGGTCGTGCGCGCCGAGCTGGACACCACCACCCGGTCGGGCAGCAGGCCCTGGGCGGTGAGCCACCGCCGTACCTCCTCGCACTGCTCACGGCCGCGGGGCGCGAGGCGCCGGGCGTGGTCGTCGGGACGGCTCGGCTCGGCCTTCGCGTGCCGGAGCAGCACGAGTGTGGGCATGCTCCGAGGGTGACACGGCTGCAGATCACCATCGACTGCCGGGACCCGGGGGCGCAGGTCGCGTTCTGGTGCCTGGCCCTGGGCTACCGGCCGAAGCCGCCGCCGGAGGGCTTCGACACCTGGCGCGCCTGGTACCTGTCCGTCGGCGTCCCCGAGGACGAGCTCGGCGACGGCGACTGCCAGGACCGCATCGAGGACCCGCTGGGCGAGGACCCGCCGATCTGGTTCCAGCCGGTGCCCGAGCCGAAGACGGTGAAGAACCGGGTGCACCTCGACATCCGGCTCACCGAGGGCCGGCACGTCCCCCTCGCGCAGCGCGCCGCAGCCGTAGAGGCGAAGGTCGCCGAGCTCGAGGCGGCCGGCGCCACCGTGGTGCACCGGCTCACCGAGACGGAGAACCACTACGGCGTCACGATGCAGGACCCCGAGGGCAACGAGCTCTGCCTCACGTAGGTTGGCCGGCATGGACGTCCTCGTGCTCGGCGGCACCTCCTTCGTCGGCCGCGCGGTGGTGACCGAGCTGCTCGCCCGCGGCCACGCCCCCACGCTGTTCACCCGCGGGATCACCAACCCCGGCCTGTTCCCTGACGTCGCCCGCCGGCAGGGCGACCGCGCCGCCGGCGACTACGCGAGCCTCGACGGCGGCCGGTGGGACGCCGTCGTCGACGTGAGCGCCTACTACCCGCGGCAGGTCACCGAGGCGATCGCCGCAGCGGGCACCGACCGGTACCTGTTCATCTCGACCGTCTCGGTCTACGACGTCCCGCGCTGCCCCGAGGACGGCCTCGCCGAGGACGACCCGCTGCTGCCCGAGGTCCGCGACACCGAGGAGGTCACCCCCCAGGTGTACGGCGGTCTCAAGGTGGCCTGCGAGGTGGACCTCGTGAAGGCGCTCGGCGACCGGGCGACGATCGTGCGCCCCGGGATCGTCGCCGGCCCGCACGACCCGACCGACCGGTTCACCTACTGGGCCCGCCGCGGTGCGGCCGGTGGGCGGGTGGCGCTGCCCGGGCGCCCCGACCAGCCGGTGCAGGTGGTCGACTCGCGCGACCTCGCCAACCTGTGCGTGCAGCTGCTCGAGGACGACCGCCCGGGCGTCTTCAACGCGGTCGGGCCGGCCGAGCGCGTCACGATGGGTGAGCTGATCCGTACGTGCGCGGAGGCGGCCGGCACCACCGTCGAGGTCGTGCCGGTGCCGCCGGTGGAGCGCGAGGCCGGGTTCCCGCTCGTGCTCGACGACCCCGCCGACGACCGGCACTTCCGGGCAAGCGGGGCCCGGGCCCGGGCCGTCGGGCTCACCGCCACCCCGCTCGTCCAGACCGCGCGCGACACCGCCGCCTGGGACGCCGAGCGCGGCGCGCCCCCGATCGCCCGGGCCTTCACCCCCGAGCAGGAGGCTGCGGCGCTCGCCGGATAAGGGGTGCGGCCGGGGCTGGTCCGCCGTACGGTGAGGGTGAGTTCCCCGGCGGAGGGAGTGGGCCATGGCCAAGCGGGACAAGCCTCGGCACGAGGCCAAGAAGCCCAAGAAGAACAAGGGCAAGAAGCCCACGGCGCAGGCCGTCGTCACGCCCCCGATGAACGGGATCCCGCACAGCTGAGGCTGTTCGTCGCGGTCCGGCCGCCGGCGCCCGCCTGCCGACACCTGGCGGACGCCCTCGGCCGTGACCCCGACCCGCGCTGGCACCTCACGCTGGCGTTCCTGGGCGAGCAGGCCGACCCGGCCGCGTTCGACCTCGGCCCGGCCGTCGCCGGCCTGCCGCCGTTCCGCATCGCCCTGTCGGGGGCGACCCGGCTCGGCGCGGTCGTCGCGACCGGGGTCCGGGGGGACACCCGCGCGCTGGAGGCGCTGGCGCGGCGGGTGCAGCGCGCCTGCCGCGACGCGGGCGCCGTCCTCGAGCGGCGCCGCTGGCGGCCGCACCTCACCGTCGCGCGCGGCGGCGCCGTGCCGCCTGCGCTGCTCGACTACGAGGGGCCGCCCTGGACGGTCTCCGAGATCGAGCTGGTGCGCAGCGTGCTGGGCCGGCACGCCGAGCACACGGTGCTCACCGCCTTCGCCCTAGGGTGAGCCGGTGATCCCGCCGTACGTCGACGAGCAGTGGCTCGCGGACCACCCGCAGGCCGTGCTCGCCGACGTCCGCTGGTACGCCGACGGCCGGTCAGGACGGCAGGCGTACTTCGCCGGGCACCTCCCGGGCGCGGTGTTCGTGCCGCTCGAGACGGTGCTGGCGGACACCCCGTCGGCCGAGGCCGGCCGGCACCCGATGCCCGAGCCGGAGGTCTTCGCCGAGGGGCTGCGCAGCCTGGGGATCAGCGACGACGACACCGTGGTCGCCTACGACGACGACGCGAACGCCAACGCCGCACGGCTGGTCTGGATGCTGCGGGTGACCGGCCGCGACGCCGCCCTGCTGGACGGCGGCCTCACCGGCTGGTCCGGCCCGCTGAGCACGGACGTCCCGCACCGGCCGCGCGGCGCGTTCACCACCCGCCCGTGGCCGGCCGACCTGATCGCCGGGATCGACGACCTCGGCGACCTGCTCGTCGACGCCCGCGCGGCCGAGCGGTACCGCGGCGAGGTCGAGCCGCTCGACTCCCGGCCCGGCCGGGTTCCTGGCGCGCTGAGCATCCCGTGCCGGCAGAACGTCGGACCGGACGGCCGGCTGCTGCCGGAGGACGAGCTCCGCGAGCGGTTCCGGGCCGTCGACCGCCCGTGGGTGTCGATGTGCGGCTCGGGCGTCACCGCCTGCCAGAACCTGCTCGTCGCCGAGCGCCTCGGGCTGCCGCGGGGCCGCCTGTACGCCGGGTCGTACTCGCAGTGGTCCGCGACCGACCGGCCGGTCGAGACCGGCTAGCCGTCGCCCATCGCGGACAGGTCGTCGGGCGTCATCGCGTTGACGATCGTCGGCAGGTCGAAGTAGTCGCGCCAGAGCACGATCTTGCCGTCCTGCACCTCGAAGACGCCGGCGACCGGCAGGTCGAGCCACTTCCCGTGCATCTCGAACCGGTCGGTGCGCTCGTTCATCACCGTGCTGCCGCTGGCGAGCTGGCGGTGCACCACCCACTCCGAGTCGGTGCACAGCGACAGCAGCGCGTCCAGGGTGTCCCGCACGCCCTGGTGCCCGTGCACCGGCGGCAGCGGCATGTTCTGGTACTCCACGTCCTCGGCGAGGTACTGGAACGCGGTGTCGAAGTCCCGCTTGGCCGCGGCGGCGCAGAAGGCGTCGACGGTCTGCTCGGGGGTCATGGCATGAGCTCCTTCCGCATCGAGACGTGCTCGATGCCTGCTTCGAGGTAGACCTCGCCGTACGGCGTGTAGCCGGCCTTGTCGTAGAAGCCTGCCGCATGCAGCTGCGCGTGCAGCTCGACGGCCCGGTGACCGCGTTCGCGGGCCCGGTCCTCGAGGCAGGCGAGCACCTCGGCACCGACCCCCTGACCGCGCACCGACTCGGCCACCGCCATCCGGCCGATGGTCCCGTCGGGGAGCAGCCGGCCGGTCCCGACGACCGCGCCGTCGACCACCACGACGGCGTGGTCCGACACCGCGTCGAGCTCGTCGAGCTCGAGGTCGGCGGGCACGCCCTGGCCGACGACGAAGACCTCGTGCCGCAGCGCGAACACCGCGGGCATGTCCTCCGCGGTGGCGAGCCGCGCCGTCACGACAGGCCCGCGAAGCTCGGCCGCGGGACGACGCCCTCGACCTCGGGCAGCAGCGGCTGCACCTGCACCTGCAGCACGGTCAGGCCGCTGCCGGCGACCTCGACGGCCCGCACCCCCGGGCGCGCACCCAGCGAGAGCAGCAGCACGGGCGAGGCCGTCACGAGCACGGCGTACACGCACGCGCAGTCGCTGGCGTACTGGCGGGCCTCGATGCCGCTGCTGCGCGCGAACGCGGCGTACAGGTCGCGGAAGGCGCGGTCCTGCGTGCTGTCCGCGTGCAGCGCGTCGACGTACCCCTGGTAGGACTTCTGCGCGAGCGCGCGGCTGTGCGCGGTCTCGGCGTAGGCCTTGCGCAGCGAGGGCAGCAGCGGCCCCTGCACCTCCACGGGCAGCGCCGCCGCCTCCTTGCCCGCCGCCTTCGCCCGCAGGAAGGCACGGCGCACGGTGAACCCGGACAGCAGCGCGTCGGCCTGCTCCGGCGTCCGGTACGCCGAGAGGCTGACCAGGGCGACCCGGGTGGCGCCCGGCGCGTCGCGGACCGCGTCGACGAGACCCGCCGACGCCTTGCGGACGTACTCCCGGGTGCTGGCGCCGACCGCCGGGCCGAGCACCGCACCGGCCGGGACGCCGCCCTGACCGGGGAGCTCGGTGCCGGCGTGCGACGTCCGGGGGGTGTCGTGGCGCTCCTGGACGACCACCGCGCCGATCCCGCCGAGCAGCAGCGCACCGACGACGCACAGCGCCAGCACCGGCTGGCTCCGGAGGAGCGCGAACGGCCAGCGCCCGGCGAACCGGTCGTCGAGCGCGTCGGCGTCCCAGCTCCCGAGGGCGCGCCGGCCGCGCTGGGCCACCGCCTCGACGGCGTCGAGCCGCACGCGCAACCAGGCGGCGGCACCGGGGAGGTACCGCTCGTCCAGCTGCCGCAGCCTCACGACAGGGCGGCGATCGTGTCGAGGGCGTGCTGCAGGTCGGCGGGGTACGGGCTCTCCAGCTCCAGTCGCCGGCCGTCGTCAGGGTGAGCGAAGGCCAGCCGCACGGCGTGCAGCCACTGCCGCTCGAGGCCGAGCTTCTTCGCCAGCGTCGGGTCGGCGCCGTACGTCACGTCCCCCACGCACGGGTGCTTGATGGCGGCCATGTGCACCCGGATCTGGTGGGTGCGCCCGGTCTCGAGGTTGATGTCGAGCAGCGTCGCGTGCCGGAACGCCTCGATGGTGGCGTAGTGCGTGACGCTGTCGCGGCCGCCCTGCACCACCGCGAACTTGTACGGCGAGGTCGGGTGCCGGTCGATGGGCGCGTCGACCGTGCCGGTGTGCGGGTCGGGGTGCCCCTGCACCAGCGCGTGGTAGGTCTTCGTGACCGTGCGCTCGCGGAACGCGTCCTTGAGCACCGTGTAGGCGTGCTCGCTCTTGGCCACGACCATCAGCCCGCTCGTGCCGACGTCGAGCCGGTGCACGACGCCCTGCCGCTCCTCCGCGCCGCTGGTGCTGACGCGGTGACCGGCGGCCGCGAGCCCGCCGATGACGGTCGGGCCCTCCCACCCGGGTGACGGGTGCGCCGCGACCCCGACCGGCTTGTCCACCACGACCAGCGCGTCGTCCTCGTAGACGACCCGCAGCCCCTCGACGACCTGAGGAGCCGGCTGGGTCGACGGCGGCGCGCTCGGCAGCTCCACCTCGAGGAGGGAGCCCGCGACCACGCGGTCGGACTTGCCGCGCACCCGGCCGTCGACCCTCGCTCCGCCCTGCTCGATGACCGTGACCGCCGACGTGCGGGACAGGCCGAACAACCGCGAGAGCGCCGCGTCGAGGCGCAGCCCGTCGAGGCCCTCGGGCACGGGCAGCGCGCGGTGGTCGGTCACCCGTCCATTGTGCCGGGATCGCCCGCGGTGCCCCGGTGGGAGCCGTCGACCTCGATGCCGCGCAGCGACAGCAGCGCCGCGAGGACCGCCCCGGTGGTGATGGCGCTGTCCGCCACGTTGAAGGTCGCGAAGTGCGGCAGGTGGATGAAGTCGACGACCGCGCCGCGCCCCACACCGGGTGCGCGGACCAGCCGGTCGACGAGGTTGCCGACCGCGCCGCCGAGCAGCAGGCCCAGCGTCACCGCCCAGCCGCGGCTGCGCAGCCGGGGCAGCGTGCGCACGATGACGACGACGACGGCGACCGCGATGAGCGTGAACACCGCGGTCGCGCCCTGCGCGAAGGAGAAGGCCGCGCCGCTGTTGCGCGAGACCTCCAGCGTGACGAGGTCGCCCAGCACGTGCACCGGCTCCCGGTGCTCCAGCTTGGCCACGACGAGGGCCTTCGTCGCCGCGTCCAGGACGACCGTGTTCAGCGCGAGCAGGACGAGCAGGGAGCGGGGTCGGCTCAGCGCCGTTCCTCGCGCTGCTTGCACGCCACGCACAGCGTCGCCCGCGGGAAGGCCTGCAGCCGTGCCTTCGGGATCGGGTTGCCGCAGTTCTCGCAGCGGCCGTACGTGCCCTCGTCGAGCCGGGCCAGCGCCCGCTCCACCTGCAGCAGCAGGTCGCGGCTGTTGGCCGCGATGGACATCTCGTGCTCGCGCTCGAACGTCTTGCTGCCCGCGTCCGCCTCGTCACCGGTGCCCTCGGACCCGGCGTCGCGCTTGAGCTCGGCGGTCTGCTCCTCGGCCTCGTCGATCTCGCCGCGCAGCTCCTTGGCCTCCGCCTCCAGCTCGGCGCGTACGGCGGACAGCTCCTTCTTCGTCCACGCGTCCGCACCCGTGAGCGGGCCGGACGGCTTGGGCGGCGCAGCAGCCGGCTTCGGCGGGGCCGCCTTGACGGGCGCAGCCTTCACCGGTGCCGCCGCCACGGGTGCCGGGGCCGGAGCGGGTGCCGCCTTGGCCGGGGCAGCCTTGGCGGGCGCCGCCTTCGCCGGGGCGGCCTTAGCGGGCGCTGCCTTCGCCTGGGCCGCCTTGGCGGGCGCTGCCTTCGCCGGGGCCGCCTTGGTCGGAGCAGCCTTGGCAGGCGCCTTCGCCGTCTTGGCCGGGGCCTTGGTCGCCTTGACGGCGGCGGCCTTCGCCGGCGCCTTCGGCACCTTCGCCGGGGCCGCCTTCGCAGCCTTGGCCGGCGCGGCCTTCGCGGGCTTGGCGGCAGGCTTCGCCGCCTTCGCCGGAGCCTTCGTCGCCTTGGCGGGCGCGGCCTTGGCCGGGGCCTTCGCCGCCTTCGCCGGGGTCTTGGCGGCCTTCGCGGGCGCGGCCTTCGCCGCCTTGGTGGCCTTGGCCGGCGCGGCCTTGGCAGCCGCCTTCGTCGCCCTCGTCGCCTTCGCCGGAGCCTTGGCAGCGGCCCTCGCGGGCTTCGCCGGTGCCTTGGTCGCCTTCGCCGGAGCCGGCTTCGCGGCGGTCTTCGCCGGCTTCGCCGCCGCCTTGACGGCGGTCTTCACGGGCTTCGCCGGTGCCTTGGCCGCCTTGGCCGCCTTGGCCGGAGCCGGCTTCGCAGCGGGCTTGGCCGCCTTCGCCGGCGCCTTCGCAGCAGCCTTCGCGGTCTTCACAGGTGCAGCCTTTCGTACCACCGGAGCAGGAGCCGTTCTCGGCTTCCCCGGCGCAGGGGTCTTGGCCGGTGCCTTGGCAGGCGCCGACGCAGTCGCCTTCGCCGTACTGGAGGGCGCGGGAGGAGCCGTGGGAGCGGGGGCGGCCGGCGCGGGAGCAGCGGCAGCAGCTTTGCCCTTGCGCGAGAACAAGCGGCCGATGCGCCCCTCGCCTGCCATGGCTGCTCCTCGCGTGGTCGTCACAGCGTGTGC
>DATJGA010000276.1:0-3838 GCA_035495395.1 Mycobacteriales bacterium
CCAGCCTGCCCGGCGAGGTGGCCACGAGGGCGACGCCGACGACACGGGAGCCGAACAGGTCGGGGTACTGGTCGGCCAGCGCCATGATGGTCATGCCGCCCATCGAGTGGCCGACGAGCACGACCTTCCCGTCCGGCGCGCAGGCGTCGACGACGGCGCGCAGGTCGCGGCCGAGCTGGTCGATCGTGGCGTGCTCCGGCCGGCTGCGACCCGACTTGCCGTGCGACCGCTGGTCCCAGAACACCAGCTTTCCCAGGTCTTCCCGGGCGAGCGCCTTGCGCTGGTAGTGCCACGAGGCGAGCTGCAGCGCGTACCCGTGGCAGAACACGACCGTCAGCTCGGCGTGCTCCGGACCGACCTCCTCGACGTGCAGCGGCACGCCGTCGTCGGCGACGACCCGGCGGACCCGGTCGACGGGCAGCCGGAAGAAGGGCTCGGCCGCCTCCGGGTCCTCGGCGAGCCGCACCCGGCCGATCGCGTACCGCTCCGCGGCGAGCCCGGCGGCCGCCCCCACCGCGACCGCGCCCGCGACGGCGCCGACCAGGCCGACCCGCCGCCTCACGGCAGGTGCTCCCTGGGCACGCGCGAGCCGATTCGCGTCACGACCTCGTAGTCGATCGTGCCCAGCGCGGCGGCCCACTCCTGCACCGTCGGCCCGCCCGAGCCGAACAGCACGACCTCGTCGCCCGCCTGCACCGGGTCGTCCCCGCAGTCGACGACGAGCTGGTCCATCGCGACGGTGCCGCACACGGTGTGCCGGACCCCGGCGACCTGCACCGGCGCCGCGTTGGTCGCGTTCCGCGGGATGCCGTCGCCGTACCCCAGCGGCACCAGCGCGAGGGTCGTCTCGGCTCCCGTGGTGTACGTGTGGCCGTAGCTCACCCCGGCGCCCGCCGGCACCCGCTTCGTGAGCGCCACCCGCGACACCAGCGACATCACGGGTCGCAGCCGGTCGTCCTCCGGCCGGCGCCCGGGGACGGGAGCGAGCCCGTAGAGGGCGGCTCCCGCGCGTACCAGGTCGTAGTGGGTCTCGGGGTCGGTGAGGACCGCACCGGAGTTGGCGAGGTGCCGCACCTCGGGCGTCAGCCCGTGCGCCCCGGCGACCTCGAGGGCTTCGGCGAAGGCGCGCTTCTGCTCGGCGTTCGTCGGGTGCGCCGGCCCGAGCTCGGAGGACGCGAAGTGGCTCCACACGCCGACGACGCTGACGCTCCCCTCGGCCTGCGCCTTCGCCGCCGCCTCGCACAGGTCGGGCCAGTCGGTGGCGGTGGCCCCGCCCCGCGACAGCCCCGTGTCGGCCTTGAGGTGCAGCCGCGCGGGGCGACCGACCGCCTGCCCTGCCGCTGCCGCCCGACCCACCTCCGCAGGCGTGTAGGCACCGAGGTCGACGTCGGCCGCCACGGCCGGCCCGAGGTCCTCGTCCGGGGCGAAGAGCCACGACAGGACAGGTACGGCGAGCCCGGCCGCCCGCAGCGCCAGCGCCTCCTCGAGGAACGCGACGCCGAGCCACCCGGCTCCCGCCGCGACGGCGGCCTGCGCGCACGGGACCAGCCCGTGCCCGTAGGCGTCGGCCTTGACCACCGCCATGACCGCCGCGCCCGGAGCACGCTCGGCCACGACGCGCGTGTTGTGCGCGAGCGCGGCGAGGTCGATGCGGGCAGCGGATCTCACGCCGTCATCCTCGCAAACCACGCACCACGTCCGGCCACGCATCGAGCAGCGCGCCGGCGCTCCCCTCGGCGCGCGCTCCGGCCAGCCCGTGCAGGTACGCGCCGACGCTCGCGGCGTCGAGCGGGTCGAGCCCCTGGGCGAGCAGCGAGCCGATGGCCCCGGCGAGGACGTCGCCCGTCCCGGCGCTGGCCAGGTACGGCGAGCCGGTCGGGTTGACGCGCACCAGGCCCTCGGGCGTCGCGACGACGGTCGCGTCGCCCTTGAGCAGCACGTGCACGCCGAACCGCGCAGCCATGCCCCGGGCGGCGCCGATCCGGTCCGCGCCCACCGGGGGGCCGAACCGCTCGTACTCGCGGTCGTGCGGCGTGACGACCGTCGCCGCCTCGCGGCGCTGGAGCAGGTACGGGTGCTCGGCGCACACGGTCAGCGCGTCGGCGTCGACGACCACCGGCTCCGGCCGGTCGAGCACGTCGGCGAGCAGGTCGAGCCGGTCCACGCCGAGCCCCGGGCCGACCACCCACGACTGCACCCGGCCGGTGTCGCGCACCGAGGCGCTGACCACCGCCTCCGGCCAGCGGACCCGCACCGCCTCGACCTCGCCGACGTACCGCACCATGCCCGCGCCGGCGACCAGCGCGCCGCCCACGGACAGCACCGCCGCCCCCGAGTACGCCGGGGAGCCGGCCACGACGGCCACGACCCCGCGGGTGTACTTGTCGTCGGAGGCCTGCGGGGGCCGCAGCAGACCGGCGACGTCCGCGTCCTCGAGCACCTGCACCTGCGCGGGCGGCAGGTCCAGGCCGATGTCGGCGAGCACCAGCTCCCCCACGTGCTCGCGGGCCACGAGCAGCCCGGGCTTGAGGGTGCCGAAGGTGACGGTGACGTCCGCGCGCACGGCGCCGGGCGACACCTCGCCGGTGTCCGCGTCGACGCCGCTCGGCACGTCCACCGCGACGACCAGCCCCTCGCGCACGAGCGCCACGAGCTCCTCCGCGCCCTGCCGGAGCGGACCCGTGGCACCGATGCCCACCAGCCCGTCCAGGACGACCTCGGCGCCGGTGAGCGCCTCCGGCGTGCCGACCCGTCCCCCGGCCGCGAGGTAGTCCGCGAGCGCGTGCTGCACCGGGTCGGCCGTGAGCACGGCGACGACCGACGCCCCGCGGCGCGCGAGCTGGGCTCCGGCGTACAGGGTGTCCGCGCCGTTGTTGCCGCCACCGACGAGCAGCACCACGCGCGCGCCGTACACGGCCGGCAGCCGGCGGGCGACCTCCACCGCGAGCGCCGTCGAGGCGCGCTCCATGAGCGGCACGCCGGCGGCGAGCAGCGGCTCCTCCGCGGCGCGCACCTGCGCGACGCTGTGCGCGGCCCTCATCCTGCGGACTCGGCGACGACGAAGGCGGTCGCGAACCCGCCGTCGTGCGACAGCGACAGGTGCCAGCGCGCGATGCCCATCGCCTGGGCGTGCGCGAGGGCGTCGCCGTGCAGCACGAGCAGCGGCGCGCCGTTCTCCAGCCGCACGACCTCGGCCTCCACCCACGCCAGCCCGGGTGCGCCGAGCACCTTCGCGACCGCCTCCTTCGCCGCGAACCGCGCCGCGAGCGACTCGAGCTTCTCCACGCCCTGCTCGGCGGTGGTGAAGAGGCGGTCCATGAGGGCGGGGGTCCGCTCGAGGGACCGGCCGAGCCGGGCCACCTCGACGACGTCGACCCCGACCCCCACGATCATCTACTCGACCGTGACCGACTTGGCGAGGTTCCTCGGCTGGTCCACGTCGAGGCCGCGGGCGCGGGCGATCTCGGCCGAGAGCACCTGCATCGGCACGATGGTAAGCAGCGGGGTCAGCAGCGACTTCGTGTCGGGGATGCGGATGACGGTGTCGGCGTACGGCGTGACGCTCTCGTCCCCGTCGGTGGCGATGACGATGGTCCGGGCGCCGCGGGCACGGACCTCCTGGACGTTGTTGACGAGCTTGGGCTGCAGGGCGTGCCGCGGGGCGATGATGACGACCGGGGTGCCCTCCTCGATGAGGGCGATCGGGCCGTGCTTGATCTCCCCGGCGGGGAAGCCCTCGGCGCTGATGTAGGCCAGCTCCTTGAGCTTGAGCGCGCCCTCGAGCGCCATCGGGTATCCGACGTGCCGACCGAGGAAGAGCACCCGCTCCTCCTGGGCG
>DATJGA010000277.1:0-5838 GCA_035495395.1 Mycobacteriales bacterium
CCCTCGGGTACAGCCTCAGCGTCGACCAGCTCGACCAGGCCGTGAGCCCGCGCGGCTACCGGCTGCTGGCCAAGGTGCCGCGCCTGCCGAACCTCGTCGTCGACCGGCTCATCGAGCACTTCGGCGGCCTGCAGAAGCTGCTGGCCGCGGGCATCGACGACCTGCAGGCCGTCGAGGGCGTCGGCGAGACCCGCGCCCGGTCGGTCCGCGAGGGGCTGTCCCGGCTCGCGGAGTCGAGCATCCTCGAGCGGTACGTCTAGCGGGCTGTCGCCCGCGCGGCGTCGACCATGCCGGGCAGGTCGACGAGGAAGACCGGTCCGTGCGCGCCGCGCAGCACCTGCTGCACGTACGACGGGAGCTCGTCACCCGCGGCACCGGCCTGGCCCAGCTCCTCCTCGGCCACGACGGCGCTGACCCGGTCGACGGCGACGCCCACCGGGCTGTCGGCGCCCTCCATGACGAGCACGTCCCCGCGGCCCTCCCGGGCGGCGCCGGAGCGCAGGTCGAGGACGGGCAGGGCGGTGCCGCGCAGGTCGAGCACGCCGGCGAGCGGCGGCGTCATCCCGGGGAGGTCGGCCAGCCCCTCGAGGCGGACCACCTCGCGGATGACGGACAGGGGCGTCGCGTACTCCCGCTCGCCCAGCACGAACGTCACCAGCTGACTCATCTCGGGGTCCCCTCGGAGACGTGAGCGAAGCGAGCATCCTCGTGGGGTGAGCTCACGACACCCCCTCGACCTTCTCGCCGGTGTAGCGGCGCTCCAGCTGCCGGCACAGCTGCGCCAGCTCTCGCACGCTACGCCCGCCGAGCTCCTCCGCGGTCGCGTCGCCCGGGGCGAGGCCGAGCGTGTCGGCAGCGGCGGCGTACTCGCGCGCGGAGGCCGCGCGGTCCCCGAGCCGGTCGAGGACGCCGGCGAGCAGGAAGTGCGCGAACCCCATCTCGGGCTCGAGGTACACGGCCTTGCGCAGCTCCACCAGGGCGCGCTCGTCGTCGCCGAGGTCGACCAGCGCCAGGCCCCGGAGGTAGAACGCCTCGCCGCGCAGCGGCTCGACCTCGACGGCCTGCCCCGCGAGGGTCGAGGCCTCGTCGTACCGGCCCTTGGCGAGCGCAGCGCGGGCGCGGGTGACGAGGTCGTCGGCGCTGGGCGGGGCGGCCTCGGCCACCCGAGCGGGTGCCTTGGCCCTCTCGGTACGGCGGGGCCGCAGCCGCCGCTCGGCCGGCTTGGGATCGGTGCCGGTACGGCGGTCCGGCAGGACGGCGCGGCGCTCCTCGCGGGGGCCGTCGAGGCGGCGGTAGACGAAGGCCGCCGACTCCCCCGAGCCGAGCGAGACGAGGCGGAACTCGTCGCTGACCTGCCAGAGCGTCTCGGAGTGGCCGAGGAACAGGTAGCCGCCGTCACGCAGGCTGGTGTGCAGCCGCTTCATGAGCTCGCGGGTCGTGTCGCGGGCGAAGTAGATGGTGACGTTGCGGCACAGCACGAGGTCGATGCGCTCGTTCGACGGGAACGGCACCGGCTCGGTGACGAGGTTGTGGTGCCGGATCTCGACGAGCTCCCGCACCTCCGGCCGCACGACGTACGAGCCGTCGTCCTCGACGGTGAAGAAGCGGGCCAGCTCCTCGGGGCTCGCGTTCATCACGGCCCGGGCGCCGTAGCGCGCGGCCCGCGCCGCCGCGAGGGCGCGCTGCGAGACGTCGGTGGCGAGGACCTTGACGTCCCAGCCGTCGCCGGCGGGCAGCAGCTCGCGCAGGCACATCGCGATGCTGTACGGCTCCTCGCCCGTCGAGCAGCCGGCGCTCCAGATGCGCAGCCGGCGGCCGTTCGCCTCCGCGTGCCGCAGCAGCTCGGGCAGCACGTGCTGACGCAGCGCGCGCACCTGCGGCGGGTTCCGGAAGAAGTGCGTCTCCTGGATCGTCACCTCGTCGACGAGGCGCTGCCGCTCCGCCGGGTCCTGCAGCACCTGCAGGTACGCCGGGACGTCCCGGGAGCCGGTCTCCCTGAGGCGCTCGGCGATGGAGTACGACATCGACTCGCGGCGGCTGTCGTCGAAGACCAGGCCCGCGACGTCGGCCAGCAGCCGACGGATCGCGTCGAACTCGTCGGAGGTGAGGGCGAGCTTCATGTCCGCCCCAGCAGGCCGAGGAGGACGGGCGCGACCTCGTCGACGCCGACCTGGCGGTCCACCGCGTCGAGGGCCATCGCGGCCTGCGGCATGCCGTAGACCGTGCTGGTGGCCTCGTCCTGGCCGAGGGTCGCCGCGCCGCGGTCGCGCATCGCCTTGAGGCCGGCGGCGCCGTCGCGGCCCATGCCGGTGAGCAGCACGCCGATCGCGTCCGGGCCGAGCGCGTCCGCGATGCTCTCGAAGCACTGGTCGATGCCGGGCACGTGGAACTGGGTCGGCTCCGGCGGGACGCACAGCACCCGCAGCCGGTCGTCCTGCACCAGCAGGTTGCCGCCGCTCGGCGCGATCGTGATGACCCCGGGCTTGAGCCGGTGACCGCTCGCGCCCTGCACCACGGGCAGCGCGACGAGCTGGTCCAGCCACGACACGAGGCCGGGGATGAAGCCCTCGGCCATGTGCTGCACGACGAGCACGGCCTGCTCGAGGTCGCGGGGCAGCGCCTTGAGCACGGTGTGCAGGGCCTGCGGCCCGCCGGTGGAGGCGCCGATGGCGATGAGCTTGACGCCCTTGCGGACCTCCGCCTCGTCGACCGCGCAGGGCGCGGGCGAGAGCTCGCCGACCTGCGGCAGCGCGGAGACCGGGATGCCCCGGGAGCGCAGCTTGCCGCGGGGGTGCGTGATGACGCGGACCCGGGCCGCCACGCGCAGCCGCTTGCGCACCTGGTCGGCGTAGTCGTCGAGCGAGGTGGTGTCCTCGGGGCCCGGCTTGGCGAGCACGTCGACCGCGCCGGCCGCGAGGGCCTCGAGCGCGTTGGAGCTCTCGACCCCGTTCACGTGCGCGCTGTAGACGAGGATCGGGGTCGGGCTGGCGGCCATGATCCGCTCGATGGCCTCGATGCCGCTCATCACCGGCAGGTCGAGGTCCATGAGGACCGCGGCGGGCCGCAGCCGGGCGACGAGGGCGACGGCCTCCTTGCCGTTGCGCGCCTCCCCGACGACGGTCAGGTCGGCAGCGGCCTCGACGGCGGCGCGCAGGAAGCGGCGCTGCACCGGCGAGTCGTCGACGACGACGATCCTGGTGAGGTCGGTGGTGACGGGCGCGGTCACCGGGCCACCGCCTCGAGGGCGGCGACCAGGGCGGGCAGGTCGCTCGCGGACCCGGTGTCGAGGAGCTGGTCCTCGACCGCGCGCGCGAGCACGCTGATCTCCCGCTCGCCGACGACCCAGGCGCTGCTCGCGAGGGCGTGCGCGGCGTGCAGCACGGCGTCGGCGTCGGTGCCGCGCAGCTGCGGCAGCCGCAGCGCGACCTCGGACTGGAAGGCCTCGCGCAGCGAGCGGACGACGTCGTCGGGCAGCGCGCCACGCGCACCCTGTGCCGCCACGTCTCGACCCCTGTCCCGTGCCCCCTGCCGGAGGGCGCCTGTACGGGCTTGTGTCGTCCGGTTTGGTCAGGTGCTTGAGCCGGTGGGCCCCGTCAGGCGGAACACCGAGCGGCCCGAGCGCAGCGTCCCGAGGCGGGCCCGGACGGTGTAGGTGCCGCGGCGGGCCACCGGCTCGTCCTTGGGGCAGCCGGCTGCGGACCGCTTGCCGGCCCACGACACCGTCGACTCCAGGCTTCCCCCGGCCGCCAGCGTCTGCACCGAGCGCCCCTTGTCCGTGCTGCAGTCGTCGCTGGACCAGATGCGGTCGGTGCCGCTGTAGACCAGCACCTCCAGCGCCCCGCCCCCGAGGTCGCGGCGGCAGGCGACCGACCCGGTGTTCCGCACCGTGAGCGTGAAGCGCACCGTGCTTCCGGCGGGCGCGGTCGGCGTGCCGGGCACCGCGGTCAGCGTCAGCGAGGTGTCCGGGCAGGCGAGCGGCCCGGCAGCGCGGGTGGGGGTGGCGGTGGGCGAGGGGTGCGACGAGGCGCTCGCCGTCGGCGTCGGGGTGGGCGTCGAGCCGTGCGACACGGGCTTCGCGCCGCCTCCCACGCACGAGCGGAGCAGCAGCACGAGGACGACGATCCCGACCAGCAGCACCAGCCGCCGGCGCCAGTACGTCGACGCCGGGAGCGGTCCGACCGGGTGCAGCACCATCGCCTCCGACCCTAGAGGCCCGGCGTGCCAGGATCGGTGAGCCATGCCCGAACCGCCGTGGGTCGCCGACCTCACCCGCTGGTACGCCGCGGCCGCCCGCGACCTGCCGTGGCGCCGCCCCGGCACCTCGCCGTACCAGGTGCTGGTCAGCGAGGTGATGCTGCAGCAGACGCCGGTCGCCCGGGTCGTCCCGGCGTACGAGGCCTGGGTGGAGCGCTGGCCGACCCCGGCGGCGCTGGCCGCGGACTCCCCCGGCGAGGCGGTGCGGATGTGGGGGCGCCTCGGGTACCCCCGACGGGCGCTGCGCCTGCACGCCGCCGCCACCTCCGTCGTCTCCCGGTACGGCGGGGAGCTGCCGACCTCGGTCCCCGAGCTGCTCACGCTGCCGGGGGTCGGGGACTACACGGCGCGGGCCGTCGCGGCCTTCGCGCTGCGCCAGCGGCACCCCGTGGTGGACACCAACGTGCGACGGGTGGTGGCGCGGGTGGTCGAGGGCGTGGCGGACGCCCCGGTGACCAAGCGCGACCTGGCGCTGGTGGCGGACCTGCTGCCCGAGGCCGACGACGCCGCGGCGACCGCCTCGGTGGCGCTCATGGAGCTCGGCGCGCTGGTGTGCACGGCCCGGGCACCGCGCTGCCCGGTGTGCCCGGTGCGCGGGTCGTGCGCCTGGTACGGCGCCGGGTCACCCGCGCTGGCGGCGCCGGTCAAGCGGCCGCAGGCCTACGCGGGCACCGACCGGCAGGTGCGCGGCCGGCTGCTCGCGCTGCTGCGCGACAGCGCCGAGCCGGTGGAGGGCTCCGTGCTGGACGGCGCCTGGCACGAGCCGGTGCAGCGCGCCCGGGCGCTCGACGGGCTGGTGGCCGACGGCCTGGTCGACCCGCTGCCGGACGGCCGCTACGCCCTGCCGCGGGTCTGACGCACCACGTCGGGCAGCGAGACCAGGTCCTCCTTGCAGAGGTAGCCGTCGACGCCGGGGTGCGCCTCCAGCTCGCCCTCGGGCGTGACGGTGCACAGCAGCACCACCGCCTGCGGGGCGAGCTCCTTGAAGGCGGGCGCGGCCTGGACGCCGGTCAGCGAGCCGGCGAGCTCGTTGTCGAGCAGGACGACGTCGGGGGCGAGCTCGTGCAGGAGCAGCAGCGCCTCCTCGGCCGAGGCGGCGCTGCCCACCAGCGTGAGGTCGGGCTCGATGTCGAGGATGACCGACAGCCCCTCGCGCGCAGCCGGCTCGTCCTCCACGAGCAGGACCCTGCAGACGCGCTCCGACGTGGTCATGCCCGCAGCGTTCCCGCTCCGTCACCCTCCGACGCTCGGACTTCCGGGCACCAATCACGACAAGCCCGGCGCACCTCGGGGTGCGCCGGGCGTGTCGTGCCCTGCTAGGCCTCGGTCTCGGCCGATCCGGCGAGCTCGGTGAGCGGCGCGTCCGGGACGGTGGCCGGCTTCGGCTCGCCCCGGAAGGTGAACTTCTGGTCCGGCGCCTCGCCCTCGACGTCGACGAGGACGATCTCGCCGGGCTTGTCGTGATTGGTGCCCGGAAGTCCGAGCGTCGGAGGGTGACGGAGCGGGAACGCTGCGGGCATGACCACGTCGGAGCGCGTCTGCAGGGTCCTGCTCGTGGAGGACGAGCCGGCTGCGCGCGAGGGG
>DATJGA010000278.1:0-2920 GCA_035495395.1 Mycobacteriales bacterium
GTCCTCGTCAACCACCTCAACGGCGCGCGCGAGGTCCCCGGCCGGCACACCCGGGTCATGGGGCTGGACCAGCTCGACAAGGTGGTCCGGGTCGACCAGAGCCCGATCGGTCGCACCCCGCGGTCCAACCCGGCGACGTACACCGGGGTCTTCGACCACATGCGCAAGCTCTTCGCCGAGACGACCGAGGCGAAGGTCCGCGGCTACCTGCCCGGTCGGTTCTCCTTCAACGTCAAGGGCGGTCGCTGCGAGAACTGCGCCGGCGACGGCACGATCAAGATCGAGATGAACTTCCTCCCGGACGTCTACGTGCCCTGCGAGGTCTGTCACGGGGCCCGGTACAACCGGGAGACCCTCGAGGTGCACTTCAAGGGGAAGACGATCTCCGAGGTCCTCGACATGCCCATCGAGGAGGCGGCCGAGTTCTTCGAGGCGGTGCCCGCGATCAGCCGGCACCTCAAGACGCTCGTCGACGTCGGCCTCGGGTACGTCCGGCTCGGCCAGCCGGCGCCGACCCTGTCCGGCGGCGAGGCGCAGCGCGTCAAGCTGGCGAGCGAGCTGCAGAAGCGGCAGACCGGCCGGACGATCTACGTCCTCGACGAGCCGACGACCGGCCTGCACTTCGAGGACATCCGCAAGCTCCTCGCCGTGCTCGGCCGGCTGGTCGACCAGGGCAACACGGTGGTGGTGATCGAGCACAACCTCGACGTCATCAAGACCGCCGACTGGGTCATCGACATGGGCCCGGAGGGCGGCTCGGGCGGCGGCACGGTCGTGGCCGAGGGCACCCCCGAGGACGTGGCCGCGGTCGAGGCCTCCCACACCGGCCGGTTCCTGCAGCACGTGCTGGCCGACCGTCCCGCCGTACCGGTCCGGGCGAAGCGGAAGAAGGCCGTCGCAGGCTGACGTTCAGGTCGATGTCGGGCGGGTCGATGAACCTCTGACCGCCGTACGGCGTCTACCGTGATCAACAGGACGTCTCCGAAGGGCCCCGCCATGACCTCGAGCCCCCGTCGGCTGGCCCGTGCGCTGGCCGTCGTCGCGGTCGGCAGCGCAGCGGCCGTCCTCGGCGCGACGCTCCCCGCGGCGGCCGCCCCGGCGCCGGTGAGCGGCCTGGGCGCCTCGCTCGCCGCGCACGGCCTGCTCCTGACGTGGACGAACCCCGCGGCCGGCGCGCCCGTCGTGCGCGACGTCACGGGGGAGACGGCGCCCTACGACCCGGCGGGCACCGCGGTCACCGGCACCACCGCCACCTGCCCGGCGAGCACCTGCCGGTACGACGCCGCCTTCACCAACACGACGAGCCGCACCTACGCCGTCTGGTCGACCGACGACGGCACCGCCGCGACCGCCGCACCCGCCCCCGAGCTGGTCACCGTGGACCCGCTGCCGGCCGTGGCCACCGCGGCGACGCTCTCGGCGAGCGTGCCGAAGGTCGTCTACCCCCACGCCGTCGTCCTCACCGGCTCCCTCACCCGGGCCGGCGCGCCGCTGCCGGGCAGCTCCGTCAAGCTCGTCAGCACCGTCCTCGGCGGCGCGACGGCGGTGCTCGCCACCCTCACGACCCGTGCCGACGGCACGGTGCAGTACAGCTACGTGCCGAGCCGCTCCCGCGCCTACCGGCTGGTGTACGACGGGGACGCGTTCTCGGCGTCGTCCGCGAGCGCGGTCCGGACCGTCGCGCTGGCGCCGCGGGTGACCGCCGCCTTCTCGCCGGGCGTCGTGGAGTGGAAGACGCCCTCGGTGCTCTCGGGGTCGGTGGCGCCCGGCCTCGCCGGCAAGGCCGTCGCGGTGCAGCGCTGGACCGGCGCGACCTGGGCCACCGTGGCGACGCCGGTGCTCTCCTCGACGAGCACCTACCGCGTCTCCCAGGACCTGTCGCTGGGGAAGTACTACTACCGGACGGTCCTCTACGCCGCCGTCGACCGGAGCACCGGCATCTCCCCGACGGTCACCCTCACGGTGACGCCGCGCACGCTCGTGCAGGGCGACTCCGGCCCGGACGTGCTGGCACTGGAGCGGAAGCTGGCGGCGCAGCACTACGACGTGGGTCGGGTCGACTCGTACTTCAGCTACGACACGCGGCACGGCGTGACGGCCTTCCAGAAGGTCGAGCGGCTCGCGCGGACCGGCCAGTGGGGGGCGACGGAGCGGACCCGCGTCCTGAGCCCGCACGGCATCCGGATGCGGTACCGCGACAGCCGGCTCACGGCGGAGGTCGACATCACCCGCCAGGTCCTCGTGCTCGGCCGGTACGGCGTGATCCAGAAGATCGTCGACGTCTCGACCGGCAGCGAGAAGTACTACTACCAGGACGGCGTGCGGTACGTCGCGCACACCCCGCGCGGCGTCTTCCGGGTCTACCGGAAGATCGACGGCATCCGCATCAGCAAGCTGGGCGAGCTGTACCGGCCGTCGTACTTCTACCAGGGCTGGGCGATCCACGGCAGCGGCAGCGTCCCGACGTACCCGGCGAGCCACGGGTGCGTGCGCGTCACCAACCCCGTCGCCGACCGGTTGTTCGCGCTGCTCGTGATCGGCACCAGGGTCGCCGTCTACGACGAGTAGCGCGACATACGCTGGACCGATGGCCGACCCGTCGACGTACCGCCCCGCGGCGGGGTCGATCCCGGTCGAGCCCGGGGTCTACCGCTTCCGCGACGAGCGCGGCCGGGTCGTCTACGTCGGCAAGGCGAAGAGCCTGCGCTCCCGGCTGTCGAGCTACTTCCAGGACGTCCGGGCGCTGCACCCGCGCACCCGGCAGATGGTGACGACCGCCGCCTCCGTCGAGTGGACCGTCGTCACCAACGAGGTCGAGGCGCTGCAGCTCGAGTACACCTGGATCAAGGAGTTCGACCCGCGGTTCAACGTGAAGTACCGCGACGACAAGAGCTACCCCTCGCTCGCGGTGACGCTGCAC
>DATJGA010000279.1:0-3964 GCA_035495395.1 Mycobacteriales bacterium
CAGGTTGCTGCTCGGCCGCGCGAAGGGCAGCGCAGGCCGGCGGACCGGGCGGTGCACCGGCTCGTCGACGTCGACCGCGGCGTCCTCGCTCGTGAGCAGGGTGACGCTGTGCTCGGTGACACCCAGCAGCAGGTCCTTGCCGTCGACGCGGACGGCGGTGAGCGTCGCGCCCTTGCCGAGGCGGGTGGACCCGCGCACCTCGAGGCTCCGGCCGCGCTGCCGCCCCCCGAGCCCGTCCGTCTTCTTCAGGACGAACAGCACGAGGGCCAGCAGGCCGAAGACCATGCCCGTCTTCACGAGCACGAGGAGGGCGCTCACGTCAGCGCTCGGCCGCCCGCTCGACGACCGCGGTGACCCGCACGCCGAACTCGCCGTCGATGACGACCACCTCGCCGCGCGCGACGAGGCAGCCGTTGACGAGGACGTCGACCGGGGCGTCGGCGGCGCGGTCCAGCTCGAGCACGGCACCGGGGGCCAGGGAGAGCAGCTCGCGCAGCGGCAGCTTGACCCGCCCGATCTCCACCGCCAGCTCCACCTGCACGTCCGCGAGCAGTCGCAGGTCGCGGGCCTCGCCGGCCGCCGTACCGGCACCGAGGTCGGGCAGGTCGGGGCGGGGGAGCGGCGGCAGGTCGGTGGCGACCGGGCCCATCACCCGCTCGGCGCGCGGCTGCGGGATCAGCGGTACGGCGACAGCGGGCGCCTCCGCGACGGGCTCCGCAGCAGGTGCGGGAGCGGGGGCCTCCTCGACCAGCAGCGCACCGGGACCGGGCACGGCCTCGGTCCCGGCGATGACGTCGGCGAACTCGTCGGGCAAGGACATCACTGACCTCCGTAGGGGGAGCCGACGCGGACCGCGCGGCGGCGGCCCTGGCGACCGAGCGTCGCGGTGAGCACGGGGACGTCCTCGCCCTGGCCGGTGAGGACGCCGACGAGGGCGGACAGCGCCTCGGCCTCGAGCCGGATGACGTCCCCGGGGTGCAGGTCCTCGACCTCGACGGCGCTGACGGTCGTGGCCGGCAGCCGCAGCGACACCTCGACGGGGACGTCGGCGAGCGCGCGGGCGGTGGTGGACGTGGGCTGCGCCGGCACCGGGTCGACGTCGGCGGGCAGCAGCGACTTGGCCGGCAGGCAGACCGCGAGGGAGGCGGTGGCGCCCGTCGGCAGGGCCACCTCGAGCGCGATGGCGACGACCTCGCCGCCGCCCACCGGCAGCGGCTTGTCGCTCGCCGCGCCGGCGCGCAGGCCGGTCACGCCGTGCTCGTAGAGCGCGTCCGCGAGCGGGCGGAGCGAGGGCACGAGGTGCTGCACCATGAGCTGCTGCTCGAGCGGCGTGGTGGGGCGGTCCTGGAGCGCACCGGTGCCACCCAGCGCCAGGTCCGCGAGCGCCACCGTGGTGGCGGCCGGGACGAGCAGCAGGCCGGGGTCGGGGAGCCCGCAGGACAGCGGCGCCCACACCGCACCGGGGGTGGCGACCTCGACCAGCGCCATCCGCCGTACCGCGGTGGTGGTGACTCCGACGGCGCGGCCGCAGCTCAGGCCGAGCAGCAGCCCCACGCGGGGGGCGGCGTCCTCGACGGCGGCCACCAGGCCGGACGCGCCCGCGGGCATGGGCAGGGGCTCGCGGAAGTCGAAGACGTGGGCGGGCGGCACACCTGCCCATCGTCGGCAGGGGTGCCCCGCGCATAGCGCGGACGGGCCATCTCTGCGGGCCATGCCCACCCGGCCCGGAGGGGCCATCCGCAGGTGGTACGGCGGGCAGCCGGCCTAGTGGGGTCCTCCCGTCGGCACGGGGACGGCAGTGGAGGTCGGGGCGGGTACGGCGGTCCGCGGCACCGCGAGGACGACGATGTCCACGCGCCGGTTGCGCGCCATGCCCGCTTCTGTCGCGTTCGAGGCCCGGGGCCGGGTGTCGGCGTACCCGGCGGCGGACAGCCGGGTGTCGCGGATGCCATCGGTGAGCAGGCTGCGCAGGACCGCGGTCGCCCGGGTGGTGGACAGCTCCCAGTTGGACGGGAAGACCGAGCTGCTGATCGGGCGCGGGTCGGTGTGGCCCTCGACGACGAGCTGGTTGTCGAAGCTCGCGAACACCGTCTCCAGGCTCTTGAGGAGCGCCTCTCCACGCGTGGTGAGGGTCGCCGACCCGCTGGGGAACAGCACCCCGCTGACGACGTTCATGACGAGCCCGCGGGCCTCGAGCTGCAGCTGCACCTCGTCCTGCAGGCCGGCGTCCTTGAGCATCTTCTCCAGGCGGACCTTCAGCTTCTTGAGGTCCTCCTGGTCCAAGCTCTTCGGGGTCTCCGGTGCCGGGCTCGCGCTCGGGGTCGCCGAGGGCTCCTTGTCCGGCGCGATCTCGTTGGCCTTGGTCTTGTGGCCGCCGAGCCCCTGGGTGAAGGCCTCCTGGAAGGCCTGGTACTTGCGCAGGTCGAGCACGCTCATCGCGTACAGCATCATGAACAGCGCCAGCAGCAGCGTGATGAGGTCGGCGTAGGTGAGCAGCCAGCGCTCGTGGCTGGCGTGCTCCTCCTCCGTGTGCTCGGTGTGCCGGCGCCGCACGTCAGGCTGCCTTGTCCTTGGCGCCCACGCTGTCGCGGGCTGCGGGCGCGAGGTGGCTCTTGAGGCGCTCGCCGACGGCGCGCGGCGAGACGCCGGCCTGGATCGCGAGGATGCCCTGCGCGACGAGCTCGCGGTGCGCGACCTCGACCGCGCTCATCCGCTTGAGCTTGTTGGACAGCGGCAGCCACATGAGGTTGGCGCTCATCACGCCCCAGAGGGTGGCGATGAAGGCCGAGCTGATCGCGTGCCCCAGCTTGGCCGGGTCCGACAGCCCCTCGAGGGCGTGCACGAGGCCGAGCACGGTGCCGATGATGCCGAGCGTGGGCGCGAATCCGCCGGCGTCGGCGAACCACTTCGCGGCCACCTTGTGCCGCTCGCGCAGCGTCGCGATCTCCTGCTCGAGGCCCTCGGCGACCTCCTCGGAGTCGGTGCCGTCGATGACCAGCTCGAGCCCGCGCTTGAGGAACGGGTCGGTCACGTCCTTCGCCTTCTCCTCCAGGGCCAGCAGCCCGTCGCGGCGGGCGATCTCGGCGTACGTCATGAGCTCGCTCACCGTCGCGGCGGTGTCGATCTTCTTGCCGGGCAGCACGCAGCGCAGGAACGCCTTGAAGATGCCGCCGACGTCGGACATCCGGTTGCTGGCCAGGCAGATCCCGAGCGTCCCGAGGAACACGAGGATGAGGGCCGGGGGCGAGATCATGGCCGCCGGCTTGCCGCCCTCCATGACGAAGCTGCCCAGGACGGCGACGAACGCGACGGTGATCCCGACCGGGGTCGCGATCTCCATGGCTAGCCCCTCCGCTCGTGCACGGAGTGGAGGTGCAGGACCTGGCCGGAGCCGTCGTCAGGCGGCAGGTCCGAGAGCTCGACCTCGACCGCGGCGAGCACGTGCGCGCGGTACGCGGTGATGCGCTCGACGACCTGCTCCGCGCTCTCCAGCACGACGTAGGTCTTCCCGTCGACGAGCGTGACGACGGTGTCGTGGTGGGACTCGACGGTCGCGACGAGGTCCGCGTTGAGGAACACCTCGCTGCCGTTGAGGCGCGTCAGCCTGATCACGGCGTTGCCCCCTCTTCCGTAAGGGTCGGCCGGCGAGCCGGCGAGTGCCGGCGTCCTGCCCGCACGGGTGCCCATCGGTCACGACGGGCCACCCGTGAGGCACCCCTACGGGTGACGTGGGCTACCGCTTGAGGTTGACCAGCTCCTGGAGCATGTCGTCGCTCGAGCTGATGATCTTCGAGTTCGCCTGGAAGGCACGCTGGGCGATCATCATGTTGGTGAACTCGAGCGCGAGGTCGACGTTGCTCATCTCGAGCGCACCGGCGGCGAGCTGGCCGGAGCCGCCCTGCCCGGCGATCTGGTACTGCGCGGGACCGGACGCCGGCCCGGCCGCGAAGTGCCCGTCGCCGCG
>DATJGA010000280.1:0-3080 GCA_035495395.1 Mycobacteriales bacterium
GTCGCACGGCGTTGCACGTCGTAGCGGCCTGTCACACTGGTCGTGCCCCGGGTGAGTGCTTCCCCGGGCCCCACCACTTGAGGACAGACCCACCCATGAGCTCCACCCTTCCCACCTTCGCGGAGCTGGGCGTCCCCGCCGCGCTCTGCACCGTGCTCGCCGACCAGGGCATCGCGACGCCCTTCCCGATCCAGGCCGCGACGCTGCCCGACACGCTGGCCGGCCGGGACGTGCTCGGCCGCGGCCGCACCGGCTCGGGCAAGACGCTCGCCTTCAGCCTTCCGCTCGTCGCCCGGCTGGCGGGCGGCCGCCGCACCCCGCGGCAGGCCCGCAGCCTCGTGCTCGTCCCCACCCGCGAGCTCGCCAACCAGGTGCTCGCCGTCGTCGCGCCGCTCGCCAAGGCGCAGGGGCTCACCACCGCCGTCGTCTTCGGCGGCGTCGGGCAGAACCCGCAGGTCAAGGCGCTCGCGCCCGGCGTGGACGTGCTCATCGCCTGCCCCGGGCGGCTCGAGGACCTCATCGGCCAGGGGTACGCCGACCTGTCCGCCGTCGAGGTGACGATCCTCGACGAGGCCGACCACATGGCCGACCTCGGCTTCCTGCCCGCCGTGAAGCGGCTGCTCGACCGCACGCCGAAGAAGGGCCAGCGGATGCTGTTCTCCGCGACCCTCGACAACGGCGTCGACGTCCTGGTGAAGCGGTACCTCACCAGCCCCACGACCCACTCGGTCGACCCGGCCGTCGCCCCGGTCAGCACGATGACCCACCACGTGTTCTCGGTGTCCGCCGCCGACAAGGCCCAGGTCGTGCGCGAGCTCGCCTCCGGGCACGGCCGCAGCCTGCTGTTCCTGCGCACCAAGCACACCGCCAAGAAGCTCGCCAAGCAGCTCACCGCCGCCGGCATCCCGGCCGTCGAGCTGCACGGCAACCTCAGCCAGGGCGTGCGCGAGCGCAACCTCGCCGAGTTCACCGGGGGCACGACCCGGGTGCTCGTCGCGACCGACATCGCCGCGCGCGGCATCCACGTCGACGACGTGGCGCTCGTCGTGCACGTCGACCCGCCGACCGAGCACAAGGCGTACCTGCACCGGTCCGGCCGCACGGCCCGCGCCGGCGCCGGCGGCACCGTCGTGACGATGGCGACGCCCGACCAGGCCCGCGACGTCAAGGCGCTCGCGAAGCAGGCCGGCATCACCCCGACGACCCGCAACGTGCGACCCGGCGACCCGGCGATCGTCGAGCTCACCGGGCCGGCGGCCCCGCACGTCGAGCCGCCCGTCGTACCGGAGCAGCCGGCGCGCGCCCCGCGCGCGAACCCGGGCGGCGGTCGCCGCGGCCGGCCCGCGAGCGAGCCCAAGGGCCAGTCGAAGGGCAACCGTCCCCCGAAGAGCGCGACGCCGCGCGGCCACGCCGTGTCGGCCCCCGAGGCGCGCGAGGCGACGAGGGCGCACGCCACGTCCGGCGCCCCCGCCGTCGCCCGCCCGCCGAAGGCCAAGCGCCGCGCGTCCGCCCCGCAGGGCCCGGCCCGCACCCGCGCCGAGCTCGCCGCCCGCGCCGGCCAGCCCCCGACGGGTCGCGGCCACCGCGCGCGGTGACGCTGCGCGCCGTCGACGGCGGACCCGACGCCGTCCTCGACGCCTTCACGGCCTGGGCCCCGGTCTCGCTGTACCCGGCCCAGGAGGAGGCGCTGCTCAGCCTCCTGGCCGACGAGCACGTGGTGCTCGCGACCCCCACCGGCAGCGGCAAGTCGCTCGTCGCGGTCGGCGCGCACCTCGCCGCGCTGTCGGCCGGCCGGCGCAGCGTCTACACCGCGCCGATCAAGGCGCTGGTGAGCGAGAAGTTCTTCGCGCTCTGCGAGGTCTTCGGCGCCGAGAGCGTCGGGATGGCCACCGGCGACGCGAGCGTCAACAGCGACGCGCCGATCCTGTGCTGCACCGCCGAGGTGCTCGCCAACGCGGCGCTGCGGCACGGCCCGGACTCCGGCATCGACCTGGTCGTCATGGACGAGTTCCACTACTACGCCGACCCGGACCGCGGCTGGGCCTGGCAGGTGCCGCTGCTGGAGATGACGAGCACCCAGTTCCTGCTCATGTCGGCCACCCTCGGCGACACCAGCGGGCTCCGGGAGGACCTCACCCGCCGTACCGGGCGTCCGACGACGGAGGTGGCCGGCGCCGAGCGGCCGGTGCCGCTGTCCTTCGAGTGGTCGCTGGAGTCGGTGCACGAGAAGCTCGCCGAGCTGCTCGCCACCCACCAGGCGCCCGTGTACGTCGTGCACCCCACCCAGGAGGGCGCCGCCGAGCGGGCCCAGGCGCTCACGAGCACGCCGCTGTGCACCCGCGAGGAGAAGGACCGGATCGCCGAGCTCATCGGCGCGTTCCGGTTCACCACCAGGTTCGGGCAGACGCTGTCGCGGCTGGTCCGGCACGGGGTCGGCGTGCACCACGCCGGCATGCTGCCCAAGTACCGCCGGCTCGTGGAGCAGCTCACCCAGGCCGGGTTGCTGAAGGTCGTGTGCGGCACCGACACCCTCGGGGTCGGCATCAACGTCCCGATCCGCACGGTGATGATGACCAGCCTCGCCAAGTACGACGGGACGCGGACCCGTCACCTGCGGGCCCGCGAGTTCCACCAGGTCGCGGGGCGCGCGGGGCGGGCCGGCTTCGACACCGCCGGGCTGGTCGTCGTGCAGGCGCCCGACCACGTCATCGAGAACGAGCGGGCGCTGGCGAAGATCGGCGACGACCCCAAGCGCCGCCGGTCGTACAAGCGGAAGTCGCCGCCCGACGGCTTCGTCTCGTGGGACGAGAAGACCTACGCGCGGCTGGTCGCGGCGACCCCCGAGACGCTGACCAGCCACCTGCGGGTCAGCGCCGCGATGCTGCTCAACGTCGCGGCCCGCGGCGGCGACTTCTTCGGTCACATGCGCCAGCTGCTCACCGACAACCACGAGTCCCGGCCGCGGCAGCGAGCGATGATCCGACAGGCCATCCGGCTGTTCCGCAGCCTCGAGCAGGGCGGGGTGCTCGAGCGCACGCAGGACGGCGTGCGCCTGACCGTGGAGCTGCAGCCCGACTTCG
>DATJGA010000281.1:0-20471 GCA_035495395.1 Mycobacteriales bacterium
GTGGGACCCCGCGCGCCAGCTCCTCGCGGCCCCGAGCGGGGCGGAGGAGCCGGTGGCGCTGCCTGGCGCCGACCCGCAGAGCTGGCCGCCGGTGGTCGGGACCGGCGTCGACGCGCCGCTCGACCTCCTCCCGATGGCCGATGCCGCCTGGGTGCCGCGCCGCGCCATCCGGCCGCCCGCAGTGGCCGGCGCGCCCGTGGTCGCACTGCTGTGCACCCCTCGCACCCGCGGTCGCGGGCCGAGCCGGCAGCGCCTCGACGGCCTCGCCGCCGACCTCAGCGCCCAGATCGCCGCGCACCTCGAGCTGGCGAGCGCCCGTGCCCAGGCCCGTCGGCTCGAGGCGGTGTACCAGGCGACGGCACCGGTCTCCGCGCAGATCGACCTCGACGCGGTGCTCGAGACCGTCTGCGAGCGCACCCGCACCCTGACGGGCACCGACTCGGCGTACATCACGCTGGTGGACACCCAGCGGCAGGACGTCTACGTGCGGGCCGCGGTCGGCATCCGCACGGAGGTCTTCCGGCACAACCGGCTGAGGATGGGCCGCGGGCTCGGGGGCATCGTCGCGACGAGCGGGCAGACGCTGTCCACCGAGAACTACCTCGAGGACCAGCGCATCTCGCACGACGTCGACCCGGAGATCCGCGCCGAGGGCATCGTCGCGCTGCTCGCCGTGCCGCTGCGCACGCCGGACGGCATCATCGGCGTCCTCTACGCCTCGCACCACGCCGAGCACTCCTTCGACGAGTCCGAGCAGCACCTCGTGGAGATGCTGGCGGACCACGCGGCCGTCGCCATCGACAACGCGCGCCTGTACCAGGAGGCGCGCGACGCGCTGGCTCGTGAGCGCGCCCAGATCAAGCAGCTGGCGGAGCTCGCGGCCCTCAACGAGGAGCTCACCCGGCTCTCGCTGTCCACCCACGACCTGGACACGCTGCTGCAGGAGACCGGTACGGCGCTCGGCTTCCCGGTCCGCATCGTGCCCTCGACGGACAACCCCGAGGCCGTGCGCGTCGCCGCCGGTGGTGACCTGCTCGGCTGGCTCGAACCGGCGCTTCCCTCGGAGGAGCGGGGGTCCCGGTCGAGCTTCCTGCAGCAGGCCGCCCGGGTGCTGGCCGGTCACCTGATGCACGACCGGGCGCTGGCTCAGGCGCAGTACCGCTTCAGCAGCGACTTCCTCACGGACCTGCTCCACCGCGGCGCGGCGGAGCGGGCCGCCATGATCCGGCGGGCCGCCCACCTCGGGGTCGACCTGACGCTGCCGATGGCCGTCGCCTACGTCCTCGTGGACGGCGACCCCGCCGGCCTGGAGGAGGTCTTCCAGGCCATGGGGGGCAAGGCCTCAGGACGGCTGACGGCGGGGTACCTCAACGGCATCGTGCTCGCCTGGCCCGGGCGCAGCGCCGACGACCTGGCCGGTGTGGCGCTGTCGCAGATGGCCGACGCGTCGGTCCGCTACACGCTGGGGTGCGCCGCGGAGCGAGCCACGCTGGACACCTTCCAGGCGGTGCTGGACGAAGCGGTGCTCGTCGCGCGCGGCGCCGCGGCGCTCGACCGGTGGGGCGTCGCGAGCACCAAGAACCAGGTCGGCGCGTACGGCGTGCTGCTGGCCGGCGGGGAGCAGCTGCGCCGGTTCGCGACGCGGACGCTGCAGCCCCTCGTGGAGTACGACGAGCGGCACGGCGCGTCGATGCTGAGCACCCTCGCCGCGTACCTCGACAACTCGGCGAGCCCGACGGCGACGGCGCGCGCGCTGAACCTGCACATCAACAGCCTCTACTACCGGCTGCAGCGGATCTCCGAGCTCGGCGGCTTCGACCTGGAGAACGCCGAGGTCCGGTTCGAGCTGCTGCTCGCGCTGCGCGTGCTGCGCACCGCGAGCGACACCGGCGCCCAGCTCACCGAGTGAGCAGCGCCTCGCAGGTGGCGTACAGCAGGTCGTGGGCGGCCGGGCTGACGGGCGACAGCTGGTTGCGGACGAAGCCGAAGGCGAGCTCGCGCTCGGGGTCGTAACCGGCCAGCTGGCCGCCCGCTCCCCCGTGCCCGAACGTGCGCTCACCCGGCCCCATGGCGAGCCCGCCGACCGCCGACACGTCGTTGCCCTGAAAGCCCACGCACCAGGTCGCGGGCACCCCGAGCGCGAGGTCCGAGCCGCGCCGGTGGACCTCGGCGAAGGCGCGGGTCGAGTCGGCGAGCGGACCGCGGGCGAGGTGCACGAAGAACTGCGCGAGAGCGCGAGCCGAGCCGACCACGTCCCCGTTGCCCGCGCCGCAGCCCATCCGCACGGGGTCGTTGCCGGAGGCCGCGAGGTGCTCGAGGACGGTCGTGCCGTCCTGGGCCCAGAAGGCCTTCCCCAGCAGGGTGTCGGGGTCCCGCGCCACCGCCCGGACCGCCTCGGCGACAGCCTCCTGCTCCGGGGGCAGCGGCGCCTGCGGGAGCTGGCGCGCCCGTCGGCCGTCGGTCTCCGCGGTGAGCCCGAAGTGGAGGTCGAGGCCCCAGGGCTCCGCGAGGCGGGTCCGGAAGAACTCGGTCAGGGGGAGCCCGGAGACGCGCTCGACGAGCGCGCCGGCGAGGTACCCGAAGGTGAGGCCGTGGTAGGCGTGCGCCTCCCCCGGCTCCCAGGCGGGCTGAGCTGCCGCGAGGCGGGCGCGGATCTCCTCGCGCTGGTCCCAGTTCTCCCCGTGCACGCCGAGGAAGCCCTGGTACCCGGGGACCTCCACGAGCCCGGCGCTGTGGGCCAGCAGCTGGCGGACGGTCACCCGCTCCTTGCCGGCGACCGCGAACTCCGGCCAGTTGTCGGCGACCGGCTTGTCGAGCTCGACGAGCCCGTCGTGGTGCAGCACCACCAGGCAGCCCGTGACGAGGGCCTTCGTGGAGGAGTAGGTGCCGGACACGGTCTGCTCCTGCCACGGCTCGTCGGCGTCGGCCTGGCCGGTCCAGAGGTCGACGACCCGCTCGCCGGCGACGTACGCGGCGAAGGCACCGCCGCCGTCGTCGAGGTTCGCCCCCGCCAGCACGTCCCGCACCCGCTCGAAGCCGGGCGCGGTCCAGCCCGCGACCGTCATCGTCCGGAGTCGCACGCCGACGGCCCGGTGAAGATCCTGGCGGCCTGGTGCGGCCAGGTGTCACGCCGCCGGGTCCCGCCGTCGAGGTAGCAGATGGCGCCCTTCGCCTGGCTCGAGTCGTCGGAGTAGGGACCCCTCGCTGCGTTGTCCCACCACCACTCGGCGGCGTCCGTCGTGAAGGTGTAGCCGTCCGACGCGACGTCCACGGCGCCGGCGTGGATCGCGGTGACGGGGTTGGGGAACCTCGTCTTGCGGAGGCCGTCCCGGAACGTCTGCGGGGTCAGGTGCGGGCCGGCCATCTGCAGCCCGGACGCGAGCATGAGCAACGGCCGGTAGACCTGCGTGAAGTTGCTGTAGTCGGTGCTCGCGGTCTTCGGCCCGATCGAGGAGTCGCCCTGGGCGAACGCGGCGTTGAACGGCTCGAGCAGCGGGTTGATCTGACGCGGTGTGAAGGTCAGGCCGAACAGGTTCTCGGACTGGTCGGCGGGCGCCGCCGCCAGCTCCTGGATGACCACCTGGTCGAGGTTGCCGAAGGTCGAGCCGATCCACTCCGGGTGGTAGGCGTTCGTCGACGCCGCCCGGGTGAGCGCACCGAACGGGAACGTGGCGCACAGGCAGAAGATGCTGGTCACGCCCGCGCTCTTCATCTGGGAGACGGCGTTGTTCGCCGAAGCCGGGTCCACGGCCTGCCCCGGTGCCGACGGGTTCTCCACGACCGGGTTGATGATGATCTGGCTGCTGGGCACGCTCGCGCCGCACGCCTTCAGCCGGTCGACCAGCGGGGCGAGCGCGCTGGGCCGAGCCACCGGGTCGTCGTTCGTGTAGGGCGCGAGGAAGATGCCGAACTTGCGGGTGGCGCCGGACAGGGCGGCATCGCCCGCCCACGTCGCCTTGCGGCTCACGAGCCGGTCGCAGGCCCAGCGGCCGAGCTGGCCGAACTCCTCCTGGGAGACCATCGGGTAGTTGTAGGTGTACGGGGCGCACCGGCTGAGGTACGTCGAGTCGTACGGCTCCCAGGAGCCGACCGTGACCACGTGGTACCGGCAGGCCATCTCCTGGTTGAAGTAGCGGCCGTTGTCGAACTGGTAGAAGGTCGACGCGAACGGCTTGGGCTTGCCCTCGCAGCCCGCCGCGGCGTTCGCCGCGTCCTGCGACTGGTTGGCCGAGTCGCCGGAGCCCTGGCTGCCGTCGCCGGCCTTGGGGCTGCAGTACTCGAACACGATCTTGCGGTGGTACAGCTGGAAGCGCTGGTTGAAGAAGTTCGCGAGAGCCTCGTACTGCTGCTTGAAGCCGTTCGGCGTGGGCACGGCGACGTAGATCGCGTCGCGCGTCACGCCCTGCCACGTCGCGCCGCCGTTGTCTCCCTCCCAGTACGCGATGCAGGGCGGTGACTGCGGGTCCTCGATCTGCCGCAGAGGCGGCGGCCCGACGCACTGCTTGACCTGGTTCTCGGGCACCGGGGAGCCCGACGGCGACGGTGTCGCCGACGGCGTCGCGGTGGGTCCGGCCGTGGGCGTCGGTGTCGCCGCCCCCGCCCCGTTCACCTGCGGCGCCTGACCCGGGGGAGCCTGCTTGATGACCTGCTTGGCGTTGGGCGAGAACTCGGCAGCCGTGGGGGGCGAGGACGTCGCGGCGTGCAGCACCAGTGGAAGCAGCAGCGCCAGCAGCCCGAGAGCCATCGCGAGGTTCACCGTGCCCGGCGTGCGGCCCGGGCGGCGCAGGGACCGCTTCACCGCGCCACCACGGGGACCGTCGTGTTGCGCAGCGCGCGCGTCCAGGACACCCCGCCCGGGGAGCTGAGGGACAGCGTGCTCGCCACGTCGATCCCGCCGTACGCCGTGGCGAGCTGCTGGGTCCAGCTGACCTGCCAGTGCGCGTCACGCGTCACGAGGGCGCCCGTCATCACGACCGTGTAGCTGTCGACGAGCTGGCCGCAGACGTCGACCCGCTGGGTCCCCATCACGTTGCGCACGACGTTCAGCGTGGTCAGCGTCTGCGGGTCGGTCCCGGACCCGCCGTACTGGGCGGCGACGCCCGCCACGGGCTGCTGCGCGATGGCGACGGGGTCGGGCAGCACCTCGATGCCGTTGCCCGCCGGGCGGAAGTCGACCTTGCCCAGCACCGGGTCGTCCCAGGCCAGCCCGACGAGGTAGATGCCGGGCTCGATCGCGGCGTCCGCCGGGGAGGAGTGCAGCAGGTCGTACACCTCGACGCTGCTCGAGGCGCCCCAGCGGCGCTCCACGCGCCAGCTGTCGACGTGCTGGCCCGCCGACGTCGTCGTCGAGGGCAGCCGGACGACACGGGCGCGCACCGTGCCGGCGAGGGACTGCGTGCCCGTGCTGCCCTGCGCGCGCTGCACGTAGGTCGCGGCCGCCGGGTACCCCTCGACCAGCGGCGTGCCCGGCCGCGCGGGTACCGCGAAGGCGCTCGCCTTCGGGCACGCCACGGGCGGCGCGACGGGCGGCGGCTGGGGCACGCCCGGCTGGTCCAGGTACGGCGTCAGCGGGGGCAGCGGGGGCAGCGCGGCGGGCACCGGTGCCGTCGCGGGAGGCACGAGCGTCACCGCCGGGGTGAGGATGCGCGCTGTCTTGACGTTGACCGAGCGCAGCTCCAGGTCGAGGTGCGTCTTCGGCCCGCATCCGGTGAGCAGCACGCACGACGCGAGGGCGAGGGGGACGATCGGCTTCACGGTGACTTCTCCGGGGTGGGGGTGCTGCTGGGTGCGCCGGCGAACGCAGCGGCGAGCGCCGCGTCGTCGAGGTCCTTGCCGTCGCCGTAGTCGATGAGCCCACGGGCCAGCGCCTCTGCCGCGCCCGCGGTGATCTGGGTCCGCAGCACGAGCAGTGCCATCGACTTCTGCGTCGGGAACCACAGGTAGATGCGCTGGGTGCCGTCCACGAGCGAGAACAGCGCGTGCGCGTGCTGCGGCGAGAGCTTGCGGACGTGACCGATGCTGCGCCCGATGGCGTCGACCACGTCGCTGTCGGAGCTCAGGTAACCGGGCTTGAGCTGGGCCACCTGCAGGGCCGCCTGCACGAAGCCGTCCCGGTTGAAGGAGAGCACCCGGCCCTCGCTGACGATGACGTCCTTCTCCCTGGCCCCGTGCAGGTAGGCCTTGTCGGCGGACTTCTCCTCGTGCACCTGCAGGCCCGCGACGGCCGTCGGCGCCAGCCGGGTGGGGAACGGCACCCGCGGCTCGGCCGCCTTGCTCCCCGTCGAGCAGCCGCCCAGCGTCAGGGCGAGCAGCAGCACCAGCGAGGTCGCCGCTGCGGGCCGCACCCGCACGAGGCGGAGCCGGGGCCGGGGCAGCCGCAGCTGCCACCAGGCGTTGGGGACGTCGCTGCTGTACGGAGCGCGCAGGCTGGCGCGGGAGACGGCGGCGAGCAGACGCGCCGTCTCCGGCTGCGCCTTGCCCAGCCGCTCGGCGACCGACGCAGCGAGCCGGCGGGCCTCCACGGCGTCCTCGTCGGTCACCTGACCGCGCAGGTCGCCCCACAGCGCGCGCGTGACGAGCCAGGCCAGCTCGGCGTGCTCCTCGTCCTCGGCCACCAGCTCCACCAGCTCCAGGGGGGTCGTGCCGCGACCAGGTAGCGCGAGGTCGATCATCTGGTCGCGCAGCCCGCAGTACGCGACGGCGATCGCGCCGCTCGGCCCGTGCTGCGCGCCCCACGCCGCGCGGCGGCGGCGCCGGACCCGCTTGAGCACCAGCGGGTACAGCAGCAGTGCGCTGCCCAGGACAGCGGCGACCGGCAGCGCGCGCACCAGGAAGTACCGCGCGTACAGGTAGAGGGGCAGGCGGTCGGGGCGCCGCACCGGCAGGTAGACGTCGATGCCGAGCTCCGGGGCCGCCTGGATGCTGGGGTCGTCGTCGCGCTGGTTGTTCGACAGGCTCTGCTGCGCCCGGGGGGGCACCCCGACGACCGGCACCCACCCGTACGGCGCGAACCACACCTCGAGGTACGTCGCGGCGTTCGCCGGCCGGAACTCGTAGCTCCCGTCGTCCTTCTTCGTGCCGTTGTAGTAGCCGAACCCGATGCGCGAGGGGATGCCCGCCCACCGCGCGAGCAGGGCCTCGGACGCGGTGAGCTCGTAGGGGTTGCCGGTTCCTCCGCCGAGCAGCTCCACGACGCGGTCGACCGACACGTCGGTCGGCTTGCCCTGGCCGGAGGCGACGAACTTCTTGTAGAGGGCGGTCCGCAGGGCCTGCAGCCGCGCGTACTTCGCCTGCGGCGCCTTGTCGAGGAGGTCCTGTACGGCGGGTGGCGCCGGTGGCGCGTCGAGGAACTGCTTCATCGCCGGCGGCACGGCGCCGGCGACCGCGCTGAGCTGCTTGCCGGTCGGCACCGGGTTGGCGGTGACGGCGTAGTGCAGCCCGGTGAACACCGGACGCTGGGAGAGGGCGAGCAGCTGGGTCCGCGGGTCGGAGTCGAGGGTGATGCTGCCCTCCAACCGGCGGGCGAAGGCGATGCTGGGGAGCGCGTGGCCACGGGCCTGCTGCACGGTGACCTCGACGCGGGTCGGCGTGCCGGACCAGGTGCCGGCCCAGGGCAGGTCGGCCGGCAGGTGCAGCCGCTGCAGCCGCTGGTTGTCGACCGGCGGGAGCAGCCAGGCCCGGTCCTTCGCCGAGTACACGTCGATGACGCCGACCTCGAGCGGGCCGGGCAGCTCGCCCTTGACCGTGTAGAGGGGGACGTCAGGAGCCGGCGGGCTCACCGGTGGCCGCCGGGGCGGCACCACGTGGTGCTGCTCCTTGTCGGGGAACAGGAAGGAGACCTTGCTCGCGGCGATGAGCAGGCCGACGAGCAGCACCCCGGCGAGGACGCTGCGAGCCAGTCGACGCAGCTCGAAGCCCTTGTCGAAGGTCTCCCCCACGCCGTCGGCGGCGTACGACGTCGCCAGCGCCATCATGACGAACCCGACGCTCACGGCGCTGGTGCTGATCGCGGTGGCGCCCGGCTGGACCAGGGCCGCGACGACGGTGAGGGGGGCCGGCACCGCGACGGCCAGCCGGGGCCGGTTCGCCGACAGCGCGAGGGTGCAGGCCGCCGAGGACAGGAGGGCGAGCAGCACGACGAGGATGAGCTTCCAACCCGGGGCGAAGTCGACGGGCGGCTGCAGCAGCTGCGAGGACGTCGCGGCGTCCTTCACGAGCGCCGGCAGGCTGGAGGTCCCGGCGCCCGAGGAGCTGCTCATGAGAACGGCGCCGAGCAGCAGGGAGCCGGGCAGCACGAGGTACTGCAGCACCGAGCTGCGCAGCCGGGTGCCGGCGTACACGAGCCCGCAGCCGAGGAGCACGCCGAGGAACCCGACCAGCCGGGCCTCGTAGCCGCGGAAGACGCCACCCACCATCCACGCGGCACCAGCCGAGGACAGTGCCGCGGAGACGACCGCGAGGGCCAGCGTCACCGCCGAGACGGTGCGCTCCTCGTCCTCGGGGACGTGCTGGCCGGGGTCGTCGGCGAGGTGGTCGAGGTCGGGCGCCTCGAGCACGTCGAGGTCGGCGGGGCCGTCGAGGAGCGAGGTCATCGGCGGGCCAGCCCGAGCGCGTGGGCGAAGGCGGACTCGAGCTGCTGGCCCGGGCTGACCTGGACCACCTGCGCGCCGACCTCGCGGGCCCGCCGCGCCGCGTTGGGGTCGGCGTCGTCCCACTTCACGAGCGCCACGACGAGCGACATCCCCTTGTCCGTGAGCATCCGCACGCGGGACGCGGTGCGGTTGTCGAAGCCGGTGGAGACCAGGCACATGTGGGTGCTCGCCCGGCGCTCGGTGATGACCCGCTCGATCGCGGTGCTGACCGGCTGGTCGGTGAGCTCGAGCCTGGCGAGCTCGTCGAGGAGCGCGATGCGGGCCCGGCTGCCGCGGAGCTCGGGGGCCTGCCCGGAGTCGTTGGTGACGAAGCGGACCGAGAAGCCCTGCTTGATGTTGTAGGCACCGAGGGAGGCGCACGCCCGCACCGCCAGCTCGAACGTCTCGGAGGGGTACCCGGGGCTGTGCAGCTTGCGGTTGTTGTCGAGGACCAGCGTGATCCGGTCGGTGATCCCCTGCTCCGACTCGCGCACGAGGTACTTGCCGGTGCGCGCGGCAGCGGTCCAGACGATCCTGCGCGGGTCGTCGCCGGGGATGTACTCGCGCATGCCGTAGAACTCGAAGCCCTGGGGCCAGGGCTTGCTGATCGGTGGGCGGAAGGGCGGGTCCTCCCACATCCGGGTGAGCGGCCGGTCGAAGATCGCGTCGGTGGTCGGGTGGACGATGACGTCCACCGGCTCGGTGAGGGTCTGCTGGTGACGGGCCAGGCCGAACGGGTCGGTCCACTCCGCGGCGAGCGGGCCGAGCCGGTAGACGCCGCGCAGCGTCGGCCGGATCGCGTAGCTGTGCACGAACTCGTCGTCGCCGCCCACCGCCGGGACCGTCACGCGCACGGCGTCCGACAGCAGGGGCGACAGGTGCTCCTGCACGACGAAGGCGCGCAGCCGCCCCGGCGCCTTGAGCGTCAGCTCCACCTCGGCGACCTGGCCCACGCGCATCCGAGTCGGCAGCGCCGACCGCTCCGCCGTGAGCCGGCGCCGTCGGCGCGACGAGACCAGCGCGGCCACGACGGCGAGGATCCCGGCGTACACGAGCAGGAAGAGGGCGCGCCCCGACAGCTGCTTGGCGAGGACGTAGCCCACCAGGCTCCCGACGAGCACGACCGCACCGGCAGCGGTGAGGCCGGTGAGCCGCTCGACGAGCGCGGCGACGCCCGCGACCTCCGTGCCGGAGGACGCGCGCTGGGAGCGACGGAGCGACACCGGGCCCTTAGCCGCCGACGCCGAGGGGGACCGGGATGCGGGTGAGGATGCGCTCGAGCACGTTGCCGACCGTCTCGTCGCGCAGCTGGGCGTCGGGCGTGAGGATCAGCCGGTGCTCGATGACCGCGCTGAGCAGCGCGCGCACGTCGTCGGGCAGCACCACGTCGCGGCCCTGCGAGGCGGCCCGGACGCGGGAGGCCTTGACCAGCGCCAGCGAGGCGCGGGACGAGGCGCCCATGAGCAGCGAGCCGTCGGTGCGCGTCGCCTGGCAGACGTCGACGATGTACATCTTCACCGGCTCGGGCAGGTCGACCGCGTGGCAGAACTGCTGCATCGCGATGATCTCCTCCGTGCTGGAGACAGCGCCGAGCCGGGTGATCGCCTCGGTCGAGGCGTTCGCGTCGAGCAGCTCGCCCTCGGCCTGGCGGTCGGGGTAGCCGACCGAGAGCTTGACGAGGAAGCGGTCGAGCTGCGCCTCGGGGAGCTGGAAGGTGCCGGCCTGCTCCACCGGGTTCTGCGTGGCGAGGATGAGGAACGGCGTCGGCAGCTTGTGGGTGACGCCGTCGAGCGTGACGTTGCGCTCCTGCATCGCCTCGAGCAGCGCGGACTGGGTCTTGGGCGTCGCGCGGTTGATCTCGTCGACGAGGAGCACGTTGGCGAACACCGGCCCCTCGCGGAAGGAGAAGGTGCCGGTGCGCACGTCGAGGACGGGCGCACCCGTCACGTCCGAGGGCAGCAGGTCGGGCGTGCACTGGATGCGGTTGCTGCGCGCGCCGATCGACGTCGACAGCGCGCGGGCCATCATCGTCTTGCCGGTGCCGGGCATGTCCTCGAGCAGGCAGTGCCCGTCGGCGATCATCGCCGTCAGCACCAGCCGGAGCGCCGACTCCTTGCCCTTGATGACGAGCGAGGCGTTGTCGACGATCCGCTCGAAGGCCTCCTGGAAGCCGGCGGCGGTCATGCTCGCCGGCTTCGCGGCGCCTCGACGGGTCGCCTCGCGCGCGATCGTGGGAGTGGCCATCTTCTTCTGGGTTCCTCTCGGGGACGGGCTCATGAGGTGCTCTGCAGGTCTCGGGATCCGAAGTACGCGCCGCGCACCTCGGGGGCGTCGAGGACGACGCCGGGGGCGCCCTGGGCGATGACGGCCCCGTCGCGCATGGCGACGAGCCGGTCCGCCACCGACGCGAGCACCTGGACGTTGTGCTCGATGATGAGGACCGCGCAGTCCAGGTCGCTGCTGATGCGGCGGACCAGCGGGCCCAGCAGCTCGGTCTCCCCCGCCGCCAGGCCGGAGGCGGGCTCGTCGAGCAGCAGCACCTTGGGCCGCGCGGCGAGCTGGCAGGCGAGGTCGACCATCCGGCGGGTGCCGAGCGACAGGGACGCGACGCTCGCGTCGGCCACCTTCTCCAGCCGCAGCAGCTCCAGCAGGCCGTCGACGCGCTCGTCGGTGCGGCGCTCCTCGGCGCGCGCCGGCGGCAGCCACAGCCCGGAGAAGGCGGAGCTCTTCACCTTGAGCCGGGTCTCGAGGGCGACCGCGATCGTGTCGCGCACCGACAGCGACGGGAACAGCCGCACGCTCTGGAAGGAGCGCATCAGGCCGAGCTGGGCACGTGCGTGCGGGGCCAGCGAGGTGATGTCGGTGCCGAGCAGGGTCACCGTCCCGTCGGTGAGCGGGAGCAGGCCCGACAGGCCGTCGAACAGGCTGGTCTTGCCGGCGCCGTTGGGCCCGAGGACGCCGATCACCTCGCCGGCGGCCACCTCGAAGCTGACGTCGTCGACGACCTTGACCTCGCCGTACGCGGCGGTGACGCCCTGGACCACGAGCACCGGCTCGCGGTCGTCGACCAGCCGCCGGGCCCGGCTCAGCTCCGAGCCTCCTCCGAGCGCACCACCGGCGCCGAACGCGATGCTCGCGAACAGCTCGGGGTGCTCGCGCAGCGCCTGCGCCGGTCCCTGGTAGCGCACCCGCCCGTTCTCGAGGAACAGCGCGGAGTCGGCGATGGACATCGCCGTGCTGATCGACTGCTCGACGAGCACCACGGCGGTGCCCTCCTCGGCGAGCTGCTGGATCACCTCGAGGACGGAGGCCAGCGCCTCCGGCGAGAGGCCGAGCGACAGCTCGTCGACGAGGATCGCGCGCGGACGGCGCAGCACGGCCTGGGCGAGCGCGAGCACCTGCTGCTCGCCGCCGGAGAGGTTGCCCGCCTGCGTGGCCAGCCGCGTCCCCAGTACCGGGAAGCGCGCGCAGAGCTCGGCGATCGAGGCCTCGTCCCCGCCGGCAACCTCGAGGTTCTCACGCACGGTCAGGGCGGCCAGCACTGCTGCGCCCCCGGGCACGAACGCGAGCCCGCGCCGCGCGCGCTCGTGCGCGAAGCGGAGCGTGACGTCCTCCCCGTCGATCTCCACGGTCCCGTGCGCGGCCGCCTCCAGCCCAGCCAGGGCGCGCAGCAGCGAGGTCTTGCCGGCGCCGTTCAGGCCGACGACCGCGAGGACCTCGCCCGGCGCGACCGACAGGGTGACGCCCGAGACGGCGACGGCTCCGCCGTACGCGACGTCGAGGCGGTGGCAGCTGACCCGGCTGAGCGACGCCTCGACCTGCTCGACGAGCTCTGCGGGCACGTCCGGCCCGGCCGTCGCGGCGACGCCGGCCACCGACCGCAGCCGGGTGCCCTCGACCGGGCCGTACCCGTCTCCGGTGAGCCGGTAGCGGACGGGTACGACGGGCGCCCGGGCACCGCGGTCCGCGATGGCGATCCGGGAGCCGCCACGGCGGATGAGATCGGTGCCCTGCAGGTGCAGGATGACGCGGATCGCCGCGTCGCGCAGCGCCGTGACGAGCCCGGCCAGGCCGCTGGGCCGGAACGCCAGCACGAGCAGCGTCCCGATCCCGTTGAGCGCAGCGGCCCATGCGACGCCTGCCAGTGCGGCGAAGCCGTAGAGGGTGCCGCCGAGGACGGGGCCGGAGACCGCGGACAGGCCGCCGATGACGACGACGAGGAAGACCACGACGCTGGCCACCGCGGAGAACGCGTCCGCCCGCACCGTGCCCTGGGCGTACGCCAGCAGGCCGCCACCGAGCCCGGCGAGCAGCCCGGAGACCGCGAAGGCCTCGAGCCGCAGCCGGGTGACGTCGACCCCGAACGCGGCGGCGGCCTGGTCGTTGTCGCGCGCGGCGATGAGGGCGCGGCGCAGTCGCGATCGGCGCAGCCCGGTCACGACCGCGAGGGCGGCCAGCAGCACGAGCAGGCTGAACCAGTAGTAGTAGCGGTCGCTGCCGAGGTCGAGCCCGAGGATGACCGGCCGCTCGAGCCGCCGCGGCAGCGCCCGGCCGAGCAGGTCCGGGTTGAGCAGCACCGCCGGCATGGCGAGGCCGAAGGCCAGGGTCATGATCGCGACGAAGGGGCCGGGCAGCCGCAGCGCCGGGAAGCCCACGAGCGGCGCTACCACCGCGGCAACGAGCGCGCCGAGCAGCAGGGCGAGCGGCATGGGCACGTGCCAGCTCTGGCCCACGATGGCGACCACCCAGGCGGCGACGGCGGCGAGCGCGAACTGCCCCAGGCTGACCTGGCCGCCCCAGCCCGAGAGCACGAGCAGCGACAGGCCCATGACCATCAGCGCCACGATGCCGATCCCGAAGCTGAGCTGGCCGGGCGAGGCGAGGACCGGGTAGCCCACGAAGGCGGCGGCCACGACCCAGCGGGTGCCGCGCAGCAGCGCGTCCACGCCCGGGGCGCTGCGGACCGCGCGCGGGACGCGGGTCGGCTCGGCAGCCGAGGTGAAGACCGACTCCGCGTCGCGCTCGGCGCGGTTCTTGCGGCCGCGCTGCACGACCAGCGACAGCCCGATGAGCAGCACCAGCCCGCCTTGGAACTGCGTGTGCGACTGGAGGTTCCAGAACAGCGCCTGGTCCAGCACGCCCAGCAGCAGCGAGGCCACCAGCGCCCAGCCCAGGCTCGTGAGCCGCGCGAGCACGACGGCCGCGAGCACGAAGGTCAGCGCGGACGTGTCGAGGGTGGTGAGCGGCGCCGTCTGGGAGAGGGCGACGGTGAGGATGCCGGCGGCCCCGGACAGCGCGCCGGCCGCCCGCCACAGGCCCTTGGACTGGGCGTCGACGTCGACGCCCAGGGTCGCCGCGCGCTCGACGTTCGCCGCGACGGCGCGGCTGACGAGACCGCGCCGACCGACCCGGAAGCGCAGGACGAGGAACACAAGGCCCACGAGGGCGGCGAGGACGGCGAGCACGTCGTACAGGGCGAAGGTGCCGTCCTGCAGCGTGAAGCCGAGCGCCCTGCTGCCCGGTACGACGAAGGTGCCCTCGGGCAGTGCGGGGTGGCCGTTGATGCCGGTGCCGGAGCGGGGGCCGTACGGCCACCAGCCGAACAGCCGCCAGCCGAACGGCCGCCAGGTCCGCAGCGTGAGGATGTTGGCGGCGGACGACAGCATCACGGCGAAGGCCAGCGTCGCGATCGTCGGCACGATCGTCGGCGCCCGGTAGAACGACCTCGTGAGACCCCGGTAGACCTGCCGGCCGATGTCGATCGACAGCAGCAGGGCGAGCAGCGCGCTGACGAGCGCGTTGGCGACGAGCGCCCACGGGTGCCGCTGCTGCAGGTACTCGCGGAAGGCGTCCGGGTGGTGCTGCAGCTCGCTCATGGAGAAGCCCGAGGGCGCCAGGCAGTGGCACACGCCGTTCCCGAGGACCGCCCACTGGTTCCACTGGACCCAGGCGTAGAAGAGCACCGAGGCGGCGGCCCCGAGGCCGAACTGCGCGAAGCTCAGGATCCGGGTGCGGGAGTAGAGCAGCACCACGCCCATCGTGTGCAGCGCCAGCACGCTGCCGTACACGACACCGATCCCCACGATCCCGAGCGGGAGCCCCTTCGACAGCAGGGTGCAGCCGAGGACGAGGACGGCCAGGAGCGCCAGCTCGGGGCGGGCCATCAGCCGCCGGCGGACCTCGTGCATCACGCTGCGATGGTGTCGAGACGGGTGTGCAACTCGCCACGTGGGTTTCGTCCGATTCCTGGACCAAGCTTTCGTGCGCATCGTCCAAGAGGTTCGGCGCCCGACCCGTCGACACCTGCCACGGCGACCCCCGGTGCTCCGGCGCTCGACGATACGCCGCGCCACAGGGCCTCGACGGCTACGTGGGCCAGCCGGCCGCGGTCAGCTGCTCGACCCAGAAGCCGGTCGCGCCGTCCGTGTACCAGACCTGGCGGCGGCGCACGTCGAAGGCGGCGGCGGACATCGCGTAGGCCCCCGTGCTGCTCGACGGGCTGGCGAGGTCGACCCCTGGGTGCACGGCGTACGCGACCTCGCGCGGCCGCAGCGGGTTGCGGATGTCGAACACGCGCAGCCCCGACGCGATGGTGGAGCAGGCGACGATGCCGGGCTCCGCGCGTTGCGGCACGGCGCAGTAGTGCGCGGCGTAGCCCTGGGTGCCCTTCGCGGCCCCGGGGTCGCCCCGCTGGTCGGTCGCGCGGTAGTCGCGCTCCCACACGCTCAGCCGCATCCGGCTCACCACGCGCGGGTGCCTGTCGTCCTGGATGTCGATCAGGCGGACCCCGCCGACGTTCTCGTCCGGGCTGTACGCCATGACGTTGCTGTCGAACTCGTCGAACTCGATGAGGTACCGGTGACGCCTGATCGTCACCGGGATGGTGCTCTGCGGGATGGTGACCTCCGGCCAGCTGAGGTAGCCGACCTGGGGCAGGTCCGTCGTGAGCGCCGTGCGGCTCTGGATCGCGGACGCGTCGAGGACCCGCAGCCCGCCTCCTCCCTCGGTGATCTCCTCGCCGTAGTCGCGCACGTCCGCGAGGTACAGCCGGTTGCCGTCGTCGCTGACGGACAGGCCGTGCGCGGCGATCGTCGCCGAGTGCATGAGCAGCACCGGCTTCGTGGGGTCCGTGAGGTCGATCGCCGAGAGCCCGCCCGTCGCCGTGGCGGTCGCCCAGTAGGTCCGGCCGTCGGGAGAGAACGCGCCTTCGTGGCCCAGGACGCCCATCGGGGAGAGCGCGTCCAGCGTCGGGTTCCGGCAGTCGTGGGACACGTCGTAGACGTCGACCTCCCCGACCTGCGTCGTCGACCCGCCCGCCACCGCGACGAGCAGGCCGCGCCGGGCGTTGAGCCGGAGCGACTCGTGCGGCGTGCGCATGGCCGGCGTGCTCAGCAGCGCAGTCCGCCGGGGCCGGGCCGGGTTGCTCATGTCGAGCACGACGACGCCGCTCGGCTTCCCGCTGGCTTCGTTGACGGGGAACGTCAGGGTGCCGTCGTAGAAGGCGCACACGTGCCCGGCCCGGTCGACGTACCGCCAGGTCGCGTAGCCCCCCGTCTGCCCCTCGTGGGCGATGTCCCGGGCGTTGCAGGTGTAACCGGCCAGGGCGCGCCCGTCGACGTAGTCGACCAGCGGCACCCGGCCCATCCAGCTCGTCTCGGGCCGGTCCCCCGGGCCGCAGACCGCACGAGGGGTGCCGACCATTCCCGCGGAGGAGTACGCCGCGACGCGCGCGGGCAGCGGCCGCAGCCCGATCGTGCCGTGCAGCCGCGCGTGCTCCTGGGCCGCCGGGCCCTCGGAACCGCCGGACGCCGCAGCGCCGGCCCCGGTCGCAGCCAGCACGCCGAACAGCAGGCCGCCCACCCAGGCCCGACGTCGCGCGGTGCCGCGCTGCGCCGGGCCGCGCTCGTCGGTGCGCCTCATCCGCTCCCTCTGCACTGGGTCCCCGCCTGCGTGCCGACCGTAGGAGGCGGTCTGCGCCGTCGGAACGGGCAGTTGTCACGAACCGCGGCGCGCCGCGTCGGAGGATCCTGCCGAGCGCGTGCGCTCAGGCGCAGCGCCTGCTGCCGCCCAGCGTGTCCGGTGCCATGAAGAACCGGTACATCGCCGTGGTCGCGTCGGGGGCGAGCGGGTCGCTCGAGACGTCCGTCGGGTCGAGCTGCGCACCGCCGGACCAGGCGTGCGACTCGCCGAGCACCAGCCAGTTCAGCGCCAGGGCGCAGCCGCGCCCGTCGCGGTAGAGGTCGGCCTGGTAGGGCTTGTACGGCGGTGCCGGCGTGACCAGCTCGCTGCTCGCCGCCGAGCGGCTCACGCTGCCGTCGTCCGTCCCGTTGTCGAGGGTGTCGTCCACCGTGAGCCAGGACGGCACCACCTGGTTGCTGCTCACGCCGACCGCGATGGGGTCGGCGCTGCCGTACTCGTTGAACACCGGGAAGCGGCGCGCGTAGGACCCCATCGCCTTCACCGCGGCGGCTGCGGACTGGTCCGCGGTGACCGAGCCCCCTGCGCACCCGGCGTTGTCGAACGGGCAGCCGGCCTCGATCCCCAGGCCGCTGTAGACGTCGGGGAAGGACACCGCCATCGCGCTGGCCATGCCCGCGCCGGCGGAGATCCCCATGATGAAGACCCGCCGCGGGTCGAGGTCCTGCACGTCCGTCACGTACCGGGTGATGTCGGCGATGACCGAGGCCTCGCGGTTGCTGCGCCCCTCCTTGCTCGCCGTGGCCCAGTCCCACTCGAGCGAGGAGTTGTACGCCGGGTTCTGCTCCGGGTACGCCACGTCGAACCGCAGCCGCTGGGCGACCTCGTTGAAGCGCGACCGCATCGCCGCGTCGTCGGACGTCTCCCCCGCTCCGGGCAGCACGACCACGAGGCTGCTCGGGTGGGCGCCGCGCTTCGGCGGCGTGTAGAGCTTGTACGTCAGCGTGCCCTTGGCGTTCGTGTACGAGTACCGCGCGAACTGGCCGCTGTCCGCGGCGGAGGCCGGGTGCGCGAGGGCGGCCGCGACGAGCGCGGCACCGAGGGCGAGGGCGCGGGCCCTCATGACGCGGGGATGGGGCGGATCGGGGACGTGTAGGTGATGCAGGCGCACGCGGCGCCGAAGCCGATCTCGCGGTAGCTGCTCGCCCCGTCCGGCCGTCCCGGCAGGAAGCGGGTCGTGAAGCTCGTGACCGGGGAGTAGGAGGTGCCGAGCGCGTGGTAGGCCTGCGACCAGGCCGCCGACGTCACCGGGCCCTGCACGTGACCCGCGACGAACGCGAACGAGTACATGATCTCGCAGTAGAGGGTGCCGGTCAGGCTGCTGTAGCGGTTGGTGTAGCCGCCGATCGCCTTGTTCAGCACGTCGAGGCAGTGCTTCTCGGTCGGCGGCGACGGGTACTGGTCGGCGCGGACGTTGGCGAGCGGGTAGGTGCCCGCGCCGCTGATCCGCTTGATCTGGGCGGCCGGGGCCTCCTGGCCGACGAAGTTGGTGTCCGTCGAGTCGCCCATGAGGTACGCCGGGCGGAACTGCTGCTGGTCGGCGGCCTGCATGAAGAGCACCTCGGGGATGCCGCCGCTGCCGAAGCTGAAGACGACGGTGTCCACGTGCTCCTGCTGGAACTTGAGGATCGCCGAGTTCATGCCGCTGGTGTCCGAGCCGCTGGACAGGATCTGCTCGTTGTAGGGGACGCCCCACGACCTCAGCAGCGGCTCGATCGTGTTGTGCACGACCCGCGGGTACATCGGGTCGTCGCCCTGCGCGACGATCCCGACCGGCTTGCCGGCCGGCAGCTTGCCCTGCGCGTGCGCGAGGCCCAGCACCAGCTTCTGCTCGGCGTCGCGCGTGATCTGGCTGGGGCTGAAGGCGAGGTTCTTCGCCTGCTTGTAGAGGTCCTCGTCCCCGGCCCCGAGCGCGACGTCGATCATCAGCGTGTTCGCCTGCTGCACGCACTTGGCGAGCCCCGCGGTGAGGTTGAAGATCGCGAACAGCGCGACGGGGTGGGCGTCCTGGACGGCGCCGAGGCAGGCCGCCTGCCGGTTCGCGTCGCTGTCGGTGGCCTGGACGGCGATCCAGGTCGGGACCAGCTTGCGGCCGCCGGCGCCGCCGTGCGCGTTGATGTCGTCGATGACCGCCTGGGCTTCCTTCTTGCCGTCGCCGAAGCTCACCGAGCTGCCGGGGAAGGCCGAGCTGATGACCTGGTTGCCGCCGTTGAGGTAGAAGACGCCGACCTTGAGCGGTGTCCGGTCGGCCACCCCTCCGGTCGAGCCGCCCACGGTGCCCCCGGTTCCGGTGGTGGCACCCGTCGTCCCGACGCCGCCGGTGCTCCCGGCACTCCCGGGTACGGCGACCCCTCCCGTGCCGGTCGTCGTACCGGAGAAGGCGGTGCCGGACGAACCCGTCGTCCCGCCGCCGGTGGTGGCCGGACCGGCGAGGGACCCGTTCAGCGTGCTCGTGGAGCTGCCCTGCTGGGACAGCGGGACCGTCGTGCCGCACCCGGCGAGCAGGAGTGCCAGGAGCAGGCCACACGGCTGGGGCGTGCGGAAGCGCAGCATGCCGAGATTCTCGGGCAACGCCGATGTGCCGCCCAATGTCGCCTTCGCCCACAATGGCGATGTGGTGGGGGTCACTTCCCCCACGGACAGGCACCTGTCCCCACCAGTCATAACGAAGTGGTAACGAGGTGCCCTGCCTGACGAAAGCCTCTGGTCATCGGCGCGCTACGCGAGAAGCATCCCGCAGAGATCATCAATGCTGCGGGGTGCCATGGCGCAGATCGTGCTGGACGAGGTCTGGAAGGTCTACGCAGACGGCACCGAGGCGGTGCGCGCCCTCAGCCTCGACATCGCGGACGGCGAGTTCGTCGTCCTGGTGGGGCCCTCGGGCTGCGGCAAGACGACCGCGCTGCGGATGATCGCGGGGCTCGAGGCGGTCTCCCGGGGGGAGATCTCCATCGGGCAGCGGGTGGTGAACGACGTCCCGCCCAAGGAGCGCGACATCGCGATGGTCTTCCAGAACTACGCGCTCTACCCGCACATGAGCGTGTTCGACAACATGGCCTTCGGGCTCAAGCTGCAGAAGCTGCCGAAGCGGGAGATCCAGGCTCGGGTGCAGGAGACCGCCACGACGCTCGGGCTGGACGAGCTCCTCGGCCGCAAGCCGCGCGCGCTGTCGGGCGGTCAGCGGCAGCGGGTGGCGATGGGCCGCGCGATCGTCCGCCACCCGCAGGCGTTCCTCATGGACGAGCCGCTGTCGAACCTCGACGCGAAGCTGCGCGTGCAGATGCGGGCCGAGATCGCGCGCATCCAGCACGAGCTGGACGTCACCACGGTCTACGTGACGCACGACCAGACCGAGGCGATGACGATGGGCGACCGGGTCGCCGTCATCCGCAAGGGCGAGCTCCAGCAGGTCGACTCCCCCCAGACCCTCTACGAGCACCCGCTCAACCTGTTCGTCGCGGGCTTCATCGGCTCGCCCGCGATGAACCTCCTCGAGGCCACGCTGCACCGCGGCGACGACGGCTGGGTGGCCACCGCGGGCGACGTCCGGCTCGAGCTCCCGGCGTCGACCCTCTCCGAGCGAGCCGGCCTGGCGGCGTACGACGGGAAGCCGGTCGTCCTCGGGATCCGTCCCGAGGACATGGAGGACGCCTCCCTCGTGGCGGACGCCCCCGCCGGGCACCGGCTGCGCGCCGAGGTCGACCTGCGCGAGGCGCTCGGCTCGGACGTCATCGTCCACTTCGCGGTCGGCGCTCGCCCGGCCGTGACCGAGGACGTGAAGGAGCTGGCCGTCGACGTCGGCGTCGAGGCCCTGCAGAAGGTCCAGGAGCACGCGGAGAGCGGCCGGACGAACGTCGTCGCGCG
>DATJGA010000282.1:0-3091 GCA_035495395.1 Mycobacteriales bacterium
TCGGTGCTTTCGCATACTTCACGAACACCGGCTCGGGCACGGGTTCGTCGACCGTGGGCACGTCCTCAGCGATCTCGATCACGCAGGGCCCGTTCAACGGCGCGATGTACCCCGCCGGTCCCTCGCGGACGGCGACCGTGACGATCACGAACCCGGGCGCTGGCTCGCAGTTCGTCGGCACTGTGCACCTCGTCAGCATCTCGACGGACGCTGTCGGATGCGACACAAGCCTCGGGGGCGCCACGCCGGCCTTCACGATGGCCGACATCCCGGTGAACGCCGACATCGCGGCCGCCGGGAACACGACACGTACTGCCACGCTGCAGATGAACGACACCGGTGTCAGCCAGGACCCGTGTCAGGACGCAGCCCTCACGCTGCACTTCTCCAGCAACTAGCACTAAGCATCGCCTCCTGGGGGGCCCGTGTCCACGGGCCCCCCAGCGCCGGCGCATCGCGCACGACCCACCCCGACCCAGACCCGAAAGGCAACGAACCGTCCCATGATCAGCCGCCTGACAACGACAGCGAAGAGCGCCGGGGCCTGGATGCCCTTGGCGCTGCTCGGTGTCATTGCGCTCAGTGGCTGGGCGGCGTGGACAGCCTTCGCCGCACCGAGCGGGCCGCCGACGCCGACGATCGCGTCCGCGCCGGCGAACCCGACGACCGCGACCTCCGCGACCTTCACGTACACGTCGTCGGGCGCGACGGGCTTCATCTGCAAGCTCGACACGGCGCTGCTGTTCCTGCCGTGTGCGAACACCGGGACGACGTACTCCAGCCTGCCGTCGGGGTCGCACACCTTCCAGGTGCAGGCGGTCGACAAGACCGGCCGCACGAGCGCCATTGCGTCGTACGCCTGGGTCATCGACAGGACGGCCCCCACGGTCTCCTCGATCCTCCGCGCCGACCCCAGCCCGACCAATGCGACGCTCCTGCACTGGACCGTGACGTTCAGCGAACCGGTCAAGAACGTCGCGACGACCAACTTCACGCCGCTCGTGACAAGCGGCCTCGGCGGAAGCGCTCCGACGGTCACGTCCGCCGCTCCCTCGGGCTCGGCCCCTTCCAGCACCTGGACGGTCACGGCCTCGACCGCCGGCACCACGGCAAGCAACAACGGCTCGATCGCGCTGGACCTCACCGGCAAGGGCACGATCCAGGACGCCGCCGGCAACGGCCTGTCGGCCACGGTGCCGGTCTCCGGGCAGGCGTACGCCTTCGACAGGACGGCTCCCACGACGAGCGCCGTGACGATCACGCGCAACACCGCCACGCCGACGAACGCCACCTCCGTGTCCTGGACCGTCACATTCGGGGAGCCGATGAGCGGCGGCGCCGCCGCGAACTTCTCGCTCGCCGCGACCGGGCTGTCGGGCACCCCCGCGATCACGGCGGTCTCCGGGAGCGGCGCGACGCGCACGGTCACCGCCTCGACGGGGACGGGGACGCCGTCGGGCTCCGGGACGCTGCAGCTGAAGCTGTCGAGCGCGACCGGGATCACCGATCTCGCCGGCAACGGGCTCACGGGCGCGCTCCCCGTCAACGGCGCGACCTACGTCGTCGACCGCCTGGCGCCGCCGGTGGCGTTCGTCACCAAGCCGTCTGACCCGAGCTCCGTCTCGACCTCGACGTTCACATGGACGTCCTCGCCCGCCGCGAGCGACTTCGACCGCTACGAGTGCAGCACGGAGAACGGGCCCTTCAGCACGCAGGTGCAGTCACAGGGCGGGTCGTCGCAGCTCTGCGCGACACCGCTGACGTACACCGTCGGAACGACGAACAACGGCCAGCACCAGTTCGACGTCCGCGCGTATGACGTCAACGGCAACTTCACCCAGATCACCTACAGCTGGAAAGTGGCCGCCGGCTCGATCCAGAACTTCACGATGACGGGCAGCGCGGTCGGCCAGCTCTACCCGGGCGCGGCGCCCCAGGACATCGCCGTCAAGCTCTCGAACCCGAACTCGGTGGCGATCTTCGTGACCGACGTGCAGGTCGCGGTGGCCTCCAACAGCAATGGGGGCTGCAGCACCGCCGCGAACTTCGCCGTGACGCAGTCCAGCGCGTCGAGCACGACGCCGGTGCTGGTGCCGGCGGGCGGCTCGGTGACGCTGCCGGCGCAGGGCGTCTCGGCGCCGAAGATCCGCATGCCGAACCTCTCCTCGAGCCAGGACGCGTGCAAGAACGCGACGCTCGCCCTGACCTACACCGGGAGCGCGCACTCATGAGCCGCCTGCGACCGAGCCGCCGCCTGGCCGCCGTCACAGTCGTCGTCGTCGGGCTCCTCGGCAGCGTCGCCTTCGCGTACTTCTCAGCCGCCGGAGCCGGCACGGCCTCGGCCAGCGTCGGCACGCTGAGCCCGCCGTCGAACGTCGTCGCCACCGCGACTGCCGGCAGCGGCACGGTGTCGATCACCTGGAACGCACCGTCAACGGGGGTCGCTCCGCAGGGCTACTACCTGCTGCGCCACGTCGGCGCCGGGACCGTCGCCGCGTGCGCGACCAGCCCCAGCTCGCTCAAGACGACCACGAGCTGCAACGACCTCGGCGTGCCGGACGGCACCTACACCTACACCGTCGTCGCGAAGCTCCACTCCTTCACGGCCAGCGCCAACTCGAACTCCGTCACGGTCGTCAACGACAACACGGCGCCGACGGTTACGGTCGATCAGAAGATCGGGCAGGCAGATCCGACGAACGCGGGACCGATGTTGTGGACGGTGACGTTCAGCGAGCCGGTGACGGGCTTTGACGCGACCGACCTGACCCGCGGCGGATCGTCAGCGGGGGGGACAGTCGCGGTGACGGGCAGCGGCGCGAGCTACGAGATCTCGCTGTCAGCCCCGAGCAACAACGGAACGACGACCTTCTCGGTCGATGCCGCCAAGGCGCAAGACCTCGCCGGCAACAACAACACGGCATCGACGAGCACCGACAACAGCGTGACCTACGACACGGTGGCGCCGGCGGTGACGGTCAATCAGAAGGCCGGGCAGGCCGACCCGACGAACGCGGCACCGATGTTGTGGACGGTGACGTTCAGCGAGTCCGTGACGGGCTTTGACGCGACCGACCTGGTGCGCGGCGGG